>NZ_JBEPYQ010000052.1:0-46671 GCF_041641335.1 Cohnella sp.
AGGCCGAGCCGGTTCCGCCGGCCACGGCCGCCAAGGGAGTTCCGTCCGCCGAGCAGTGGCTGGAGCAAGCGGCCGCCGCTGCCGGCAAGATGAAAAGATACGCCTTCGAGCTGCAAATGAGCCAAGAACTCGGCCCGGCAGGAGAAACGAAAGGGTCGAGCGTTCGGGTCGACATGCAGGGGAAGGCGGAAAGGGAGCCGTTGAAGCTGGACCAGACGATCAAGAGCGTGATCGACGGGGAAGAGTCCACGCTGCGCGCGATCGTGACGCCGGAGGCTTACTTCATGTATTTGCCCGAATACGAGGAATGGAGCCGGCTGTCCAAGGAAGTGGCGGCGGAGAATTCGGAGACGCTGTCCGACTTTCAGATCAACCCGGAACAGGCGATCCGACGCATCCGGGCACTGGGGGAAGGGCTGATCGCCGAACGCAGCGGGAATGCGGCGGTGATTCGTTATGAAGGGAACGGCGCCGAGGCGAAGGCGTTTCTGGCGGGATTGCTGAAAAGCACGCTGGGACTGACCGCTTCCGAAGTAGTCATTGCGGAACAGCTGAAGGTGACGAAGCTGAAGGCGGCTTACCATATCGACGCGGAACGCCACTGGCCGCTGTCCTACCGCATCGAGACGGAGCTGACGATCGAGCTCGAGCCGGGACGGCCGACCCCGATCAAACAGACGGTGGCCGGCACGTACGGCAAGCCGAATGCCACGCAACCGATCGTCGTTCCGCCGGAAGCGCTGGAAGCTCCCGATCCGTCCGAGATCGAGAATCTGCTCGATTTCGGAGCGTGAGCGCGGAACGGGCGGACAGTAGACGTTGCAGCCCAGTTCCGTTATAATGGCGTGAGAATTGAACAGCTCGACGACGCGTTTGCGGCAGGCGGCGCAAGCGGTCGCGAGAAGTCAGGAGTGTTAGGATAAAATGGCATTGTCGTGCGGAATCGTCGGCCTTCCGAACGTAGGGAAGTCGACCTTGTTTAATGCAATTACCCAGGCGGGAGCGGAGATGGCGAACTACCCGTTCTGTACGATCGATCCGAACGTCGGCGTCGTGGAAGTGCCGGACGAGCGGATGCAGAAGCTGGCGGAGATCGTGAATCCGAACCGGATCGTGCCGACCGCGTTCGAATTCGTCGATATTGCCGGACTGGTCAAGGGCGCGAGCCGCGGAGAAGGGCTGGGCAACAAGTTTCTGGCCAACATCCGCGAGGTGGACGCGATCGTTCACGTCGTTCGCTGCTTCCAGGACGAGAATATCACTCACGTCTCCGGCAAGATCGATCCGATCAACGATATCGAGGTCATCAACCTGGAGTTGATCCTCACCGATATCGAGTCGGTCGAGAAGCGGATAGAGCGCACTCGCAAAGGGCTGAAGGGCGGGGACAAGAAGGTCGCCGAGGAGCTTGAGGTGCTCGAGCGTCTGCACGCGACCCTTACGGCGGAGAAGCCGGCGAGAAGCCTGGAGCTGACGCCGGAGGAAGCGCGTCTCGTTCGCGACCTGCACCTGCTTACGATGAAGCCGGTGCTCTATGCGACGAACGTAAGCGAGGGCGAGGCGGCCAGCGCCGACGGCAACGAGTACGTTCAGAGAGTTCGCGAATTCGCGGCGGCCGAAGGCTCCGAGGTCGTGCATATCAGCGCCAAGGTGGAATCCGAGATCGCCGAGCTTGAGGGCGAGGACAAGGAGATGTTCCTGGAAGAGCTCGGCCTGACCGAGTCCGGGCTTAATCGGTTGATTCGCGCTTCGTACAAGCTGCTTGGCTTGTACACGTATTTTACGGCGGGCGTTCAGGAAGTGCGCGCTTGGACGATTCGTCAAGGCACGAAGGCGCCTCAGGCCGCCGGAGTCATCCACACCGATTTCGAGCGGGGCTTTATCCGCGCCGAGGTCGTATCGTACGAGGACTTGGTTGCCAACGGCTCGATGAAAGCGGCCAAGGAGAAAGGGCTCGTGCGGCTGGAAGGCAAGGAGTACGTCGTCGCGGACGGCGACGTGATGCATTTCTTGTTTAACGTGTAAGCTGTGGTGAAGGAGCAGGCCGTTCCCATGCGGGGACGGTCTATTTTTTGCGGAGAAGGGACATTCTGACCGTACAGGTTCAAATCCGCGAGAGAAGTTAACTTTTTCTAATGAAACCTTTGAGAACGAAGCCGCGTCTGTGAGATTGAAGCAAGGGCGGAAACATCTGCCGCTGGTCTTCAACCTGATTTCCGAAAGGAGAATGCATGATGCAGAAGAAAAAGCTGTTGGTCGTATTGACCGCCGTCGGGCTGCTGGGCACAAGCGCGGCCGCGGCCGTAGGAGCGAGCGGACTGGTCGGCAAAGTTACCGGGGTGTTTCATAAAGATATCGTCGTATCCGTGAACGGGGACAAAACTTCCTTGAATCCGGTCTACATTAACGGAAAAGCGTACTTGCCGGCGCGCGAAACGGCGACCGAGCTCGGATACACGCTGAACTGGAATCCGAAGACGAAGGAAATCCAAATCAACTCGAAGGAAGAGCAAGCGGTGGAATATTTGAGAATGGTGGGCGTGATCGTCGATATCGCGCCGACGGACAAGGAAGGGCAGTATCGGATCGAGCTGCTCGGTCACGGGGACCAGCGCTGGATGATCCTCTACGTCGACAAGGACACCGAGCTGACGAACGAGAGCGGCCAAGCGATCGCCGTCGCCGACCTGGAAGCGGGAACGCGGATCATGGCCGAGTTCGGCCCAGTCATCGCGTTGAGCTATCCGGGGCAGTCCCATGCGAGTAAAGTTGTCGTCAGCGGACCGTCGCTCGTCAAGGAAGACGTCATCCAGTCGGTCGAGAAAACGGAGGACGGCTGGCAGGTGAAGTTCGGCGAGATGAAGGACGGGCAAACGACGACGTCGATCGTGCTGAATGCGAGCAGCGGCACGGGCGTCATGACGACGGAAGGCTTCGACGTTCCGTTCGCCGATCTGAAAGCCGGAGACAAGGTTCGCGCGTACTACGGTCCGATCATGACGAAGAGCCTGCCGCCGCAAAGCCCGCTTCACTATCTTGTCGTGCTTACCGAGAAAGAGCGGCTCGCTCCGGCGACGGTCGAGGAGTATCGCGAGCTGGGCTGGAAGAGCATCCCGAAAGACCAGAAGTCGCACGTGACGACGAAGAAGGAAGACGCTCGGGTCGAGGAAGTCGATTCGGGGAATATCAACGTGATGCTGGCGACGGACGAACAGAAGAAGAAGCTCGAAGAGATTCAAGCCGTGAACGGCAAGGTGATCTCCGTCGTGTACAGCACGGACCAGGACGCTCTGATCGGACCGATCGTGATGATCTTCGATCCGGAATCGAAGGCGTTCCTCGGCATTCTTCCCCGGAAGTAATCGGGAGGCTGCCGCCAGCGGCGGCCCGACAATTGAACAATTAACAAGCAGGAAGAGGCTGTCCCGTAAGTAGAGTCGTACAAGATTATCGATGAAAAAGAAGGGCATCTATCTCCTGGAGACTGCCTCATACGGTCCTGAAATCACCCATTCACGGGTTTACCGTTCTCATTTCAGGATCGTATAGCCTCGGAAGGAGATAGATGCCCATTACCCTGCATCCATCGATAATCGTTCGGTACGACTCTGTTTACTTATGGGGCAGCCTTTTCGTTGTCGGGACCGATTTGAACCGCCAAGCCGTATCCGCACGAATTTGCCATCGTATGCTATAATAAGGGGTGATGTAAACACTGCAAGCGAGCGGAGGATGAGGACAAGTGCTAGACCGTCTGCAAGTTTTGGCGGATCGATATGAGAAGCTTAACGAATTGTTGAGCGATCCGGACGTGGTGAACGACTCCACGCGGCTTAGAACCTATGCGAAGGAGCAGGCCGGGCTGGAGGAAGCGTACCGCGCTTATGAGGAATATAAGCAAGTGCTGGCGCAGCTGCAGGATGCGAAAGCGATGCTGGAGGATAAATTGGACGACGAGATGCGCGAGATGGTCAAGCTCGAGATCGAAGAGCTGGACGAACGGCGCGCGGAATTGGAAGAGAAAGTCCGCTTCCTGCTGCTGCCCAAGGACCCGAACGACGGCAAGGACATCATCGTCGAAATTCGCGGCGCGGCCGGCGGGGAAGAAGCGAACCTGTTCGCGGCGGAGCTGTACCGGATGTATGCCAAATTCGCGGACAGCCAAGGCTGGCGCACGGAGATGCTGGAAGCGAGCGTGAGCGATCTCGGCGGGTTCAAGGAAGTCATTTTCTCGGTCAGCGGACCGGACGCCTATCGCAAGATGAAGTACGAGAGCGGCGCCCACCGCGTGCAGCGGGTTCCGGAGACGGAGTCGGGCGGACGCATCCATACGTCCACCTCGACGGTCGTCGTCATGCCGGAGGCCGAAGAGCTGGACATCGTCATTCACGACAAGGACATTCGCGTCGATACGTTCTGCTCCAGCGGCGCCGGCGGCCAGTCGGTTAATACGACGAAGTCGGCCGTACGCGTCACTCACGTGCCTACGGGCATCGTGGCGACTTGCCAGGACGGCAAATCGCAGAACGATAACAAGGATAAGGCGCTGCAAGTGCTGCGGACGCGGATTATGGACGTCAAACGTCAAGAAGAAGAGGCCAAATATTCCGGCGAACGCAGGGAGAAAATCGGAACCGGAGATCGCAGCGAGCGGATTCGTACGTACAATTTTCCGCAGAGCCGGGTGACGGACCATCGGATCGGCTTGACGCTGCACCGTCTGGAGTATGTGCTGAACGGCGACATGGACGAGATCGTTAAGGCGCTGACGCTGGCCGAGCAGGCCGAAATTCTCGAACGCGAGCAGATGAAGCAATAATGGAGGGCTGGGCGTGAGCTTGGAACGAATTTCTGGCCGCCCGCCGACGTTGGGAGAAGCCTGGCGAGCGGGCGCGGATCGACTGGGGCAAGCAGGAGTCGAGGAAGCGAACGCGGACGCGGAGCTTCTTCTTCTTTATGCGCTGGGCGTCGGGAAGGCGGAGCTGCTGCGGGATTGGCGGGAACCGTTTCCTCCCGGGAAGAGGGAGCCGTGGGAGGAACTGCTGGAGCGGCGGGCGACGGGGGTTCCGGTTCAGTATGTGATCGGGGAGCAGTATTTTTACGGGCGGGCATTCGAAGTGACGGAGGCGGTGCTTATTCCGCGCCCGGAGACGGAATTGCTGGCCGAGGCCGTGCTGAAGGCCGGAGACCTGATCTGGCCGCCGGAAGCGACAGGTCTCGGAAGAGCAGAGGCCGAGGGCGCCGAGAGAGTGGAAGCGGCGGGTCCCGGAAGAGCAGGGGCCGCGGGCCCCGAAAGAGTCGAAGCGGCGGCAGGTCTCGGAAGAGCAGGGGCCAAGGGCGCCGAGAGAGTGGAAGCGGCGGGTCCCGGAAGAGCAGGGGCCGCGGGCCCCGAAAGAGTCGAAGCGGCGGCAGGTCTCGGAAGAGCAGGGGCCAAGGGCGCCGAGAGAGTGGAAGCGGCGGGTCCCGGAAGAGCAGGGGCCGCGGGCCCCGAAAGAGTCGAAGCGGCGGCAGGTCTCGGAAGAGCAGGGGCCAAGGGCGCCGAGAGAGTGGAAGCGGCGGGTCCCGGAAGAGCAGGGGCCGCGGGTTCCGGAAGAGCAGAGGCGGCGGGCGCCGAGAGAGCGGAAGCGGCGGGTTCCGCCGAGGAGGGGCGATCTGGGGGGCGGGCAGATTTCCTTTCTGCTCCCATCGTGCTGGACGTCGGCACGGGAAGCGGCGCGCTGGCGGTTACATTGGCGGCAGAGCGGCCGCTCTGGCGGGTGACGGCGTCCGACTTGTCGGAGGCGGCGCTGCAAGTGGCGCGCGGCAATGCGAGAAAGCATGGGGCGAATGGGCGAATCTCGTTTGTTCAAGGGGACTTGCTGACGCCGTTTCTGAAGTCTGCTGCGGACGGTGGACTTGTCGTCGATATTCTCGTGTCCAACCCTCCGTATATTCCGTCGTCGGACATCCCGGGCTTGCAGCGCGAGGTGCGCGATCACGAGCCGCATCTGGCGCTGGATGGGGGCGACGACGGGCTGAATCCGTATCGGACGATGGCCCGGCAGCTCAAGGAGCTGCCGCAATTGCCGCGGATCGTCGCCTGGGAGGTCGGAGCCGGCCAAGCCCGGGACGTTGCCGATCTGCTGAGGGCTGCGGCGGACTGGAAGGAAATCCGCTTCGTGCCGGATTACGCGGGCATCGAGCGGCACGTTGTGGCGGTTCGGTGAGTTTTGGATTTAAAGCGGATTTGCCGCTCTATTTCGGCGATTCTCCTGTTTTGGAAAAAAATAAAGCGGGATTTCCACCCTATTTCAGCGATTCTCCTGTTTTGGAAAAAATAAAGCGGGATTTCCACTCTAAATCTGCTTATCTTTCCCTTTCGACAAAAATAGCGCGGATTATCCGCCTAAAACTGTTCCGCGCCAAACTTCTCCCTTGTATTCATCGATGCGCGGTAGACAGCATGTCCAAGAACCTTGCCGCGAGAGCGGACAAAGGTTCTTTTCTCGTATACAGGCTGATGGGATTGGTCAGCCTGACGTCTTCGACGCGGATTCGCCGCAGAGGGCCGCGCTCGACGGCTTCTTGCGCTTCCAGCGCAGAGAGGAAGGCGAGACCGTAGCCATCGGAGACGACGCGGATCAGTTCGCTGAAGCCGTTCATCTCCAGGCCGACGCGGGGCGGCGGCAAGCCGCGAAGGCGGAACAGCGAGAAGAGCTGCTCGCGGGAGAAGCTTCCCGGCTCGCGCAGCGCGAACGGCTCTCCGGCAAGCGCGGCCAGGGGGACGGTTTTGTCCGCAAGCGGATGCTCTCGATGGACGACGAACCACATTTCGTCTTCCATCCACGGGATGCCTGTCAGATCGGCGCGATCTAGTCGTTTTCCTCCCCCGATAAAGGCGATGTCCGCTTCGTAGCGCAGCAGCAGGTCGAAGGCTTGGGCCGAGCCGGTCGTCGTAAAGGCGACGTCGGCATTCGGATGCCCGCGCTTGAAGCTCGCAACCGGCCCCGGCAGCAGGAAGTTGGCGGGCAGATAGGTGGCGGCGATCTTCAGCGTGCCCGCCTGCCCTAGCCGGTGCTCCTCCAGCATCGTCTCGATGCTCCTCTCCAGCGAGAACAATCTGCCCGCTTCGCTCGCGAGACGGGCTCCGACCTCGGTCAGGCGCACTCCTCGGCCCATCGGCGAGAGGAGCTGCAGATCCAGCTCCTTCTCCAGCTTCTTGATCTGCGAGGTGACGGCAGGCTGACTGATGCCGAGCTCCTGTGCCGCTAGCGTGACGCTCCCGACTCGGCGACTTTCAGGAACAAGCGCAGCGCGTGAAGATTCAGCATTTCTCCCGGTCTCCTTTTCTCCCGTCAGTATGTAAATCATAATCAAAATTTATACAAACGTAATTATAATATATTAGATTTATGAAAATTCCTCCCTTATTCTAACCTTGAAAGGAACTTCTGGGGAAGAGGGAGATGGCCGGAATGGCGACGATCGTATGCTACGACTGCGGGAAACGACATAAGGAAGAGGATGCGGGGTATCGCTGCGAATGCGGCGGACTGCTTGAAATCGTTCAGGACTTCAAGGGGGCGGATGGGGAGCGGCTGAAGCGTATTTTTCACGAGAGGCTGTCCGAAAGGACGGGGCCGTATGCGAGCGGGGTGTGGCGGTATAAGGAACTGATCTATCCGGAGATGTCGAAGGATGCCGTCGTGACCAAGTACGAGGGCAACACGGGATTGTACCGATCCGAGCCGATCCGACGGGCGGTCGGCATGCGCGAGGTGTGGCTGAAAGCGCAGAGCGAAAATCCGAGCGGCTCGTTCAAGGACAACGGGATGACCGTGGCGGTGTCCCATGGCCGCGCTCTGGGTTACGAACGCTTCACCTGCACGTCGACCGGGAACACTTCGTCCTCTCTGGCGATGTACGCGGCGCTGGCCGGCTGCGAATCGTTCGTGCTTGTCCCGAAGGAGCAGGTGTCGATCAACAAAGTGCTTCAGACGCTGGCGTACGGGGCCGAGGTAATCGGTTTCGACGGCACGTACGACGAAGGCATCCGTTTCTATGAACGGCATGGGCGGGAGCTGGGCTGGTACATCTGCAATTCGATCAATCCTTATCGGATCGAAGGTCAGAAGAGCATCGTCTACGAATTGGCGCAGAGCTTGGGCTGGCGGCTTCCGGATTGGATCGTCCTCCCCGGCGGAGCGCTCAGCAACGTAACGGCGCTCTGCAAAGGGCTGAGAGACTTGCTGGCCCTGGGTTTCATCGAGCGGATGCCGAAGGTGGCTCTGGTGCAGGCGGAAGGGGCGAGCCCTTTTCATGCGATGATGGCCGAGGGGAGGGCGGAGCTTGTTCCGTTCGAACGGCCGTCGACGGTCGCCACGGCGATGAACATCGGACATCCCCCGAGCTGGAAAAAGGCGCGCGATCTGCTTGCGGATGGCGGAGGGACGACTTGCTCGGTGACGGATGCGGAGATTTTGGAGGCGAAGCGGCTGATCGACCGGAGCGGCATCGGCTGCGAGCCGGCGTCGGCGGCGACGGTCGCGGGCTTGCGGAGGCTGGTCGCCGGCGGGAAGATCGATAAGGACGAGACGGCCGCCTGCATTCTCACCGGCAATCTGCTTAAGGATACGGATATTTTGCGGACGACGTTGTGGGAAGACAAGACGATTGCGGAGGAGCTGACGCTCGAATCTATGAAACGGAGGGCGAAGGCGGCGCGATAGAAAGAGATTTCAGCGGAAAAATCCGGATTGCTAGGTTTATAGATTCCGAATCCGGACATAATGATGGCTAAGACGTTCCGGAACGCATAGCGCTGCACCGACGGGTGCGACAAGGAGCGGGAACTATGCGTAATAGCCATCATTTTTTTTCTTATTCGTCGCTATCGAGAGTCGTTCTGCTGATCGTTGCGATAGGTTTCGGTTTGCTCGGCATAGGACATTATGTCGCTGCGAATTCGGGAGACGCGATCCCCGAAGACGCCATCCGCATTCGCATTATCGCCAATTCCGACAAGAAGGCGGATCAGTCCGCCAAAAATAAAGTGCGCGACGAGATCGCCTCCTATATCCAATCCTGGGGCGGCATGCCCGACACCCATGACGAGGCGTACGCGCTCATTAAAAGCCGTCTGACCGACATACAGGGCATCGTGGACCGCGAGCTGAACGAGCTTGGCGTCTCCTATGAAGGCATCGCTGAGCTGGGAGAGGTGCCTTTTCCGGAGAAAACGTTCGAAGGAGAGTCATACGAAGCCGGCAATTACGAAGCGCTGCGGATTACGCTCGGCAAGGGAACGGGGACGAACTGGTGGTGCGTGCTGTTTCCGCCGCTCTGCCTGACCGCGGCTACCGCCGACGAGGATGCAGGAGCCGCTTCGGAAGTGCGGACGGCGTCCGCAGGAGCCGGGGACGAAGCGCCCAAAGCGAAGTTCTTCCTGTGGGAGCTGCTGGAGAAGCTGTTCGCGTTCCTCGGCTCGCTGTTCGGCTAACCCGGCCCGTCCCGGTATGCTATAATAGCGGGAAAAAGGTGAGACAAGGATGATCGGCATCATGAGCATAGAGACGAAATACTGGCCCGCGGAGTCGCCCGGGACCGGCATCGAGGAAGCCGCCGCGGCGATCGCCGCCGGCGGCGTCGTTGCGTTCCCGACCGAGACCGTGTACGGTCTCGGGGGGGGCGCCGGGAGCACGGAAGCGGTAAGGAGGATATTCGCGGCCAAGGGCCGCCCGTCCGACAATCCGCTGATCGTGCATCTGGCGCGCCGCGCAAGCGTGGCCGGCCTGGCCAAGGAGATTGGCGCCGTCGAAGCGGCGCTGATGGACGCTTTCTGGCCGGGGCCGCTCACGCTGGTGCTGCCGGTGCGAGAGGGGGCGGTGTCGCCGCTCGTGACGGCGGGGTTGGACACGGTCGCGGTGCGGGTTCCCGCGCACGAACTGGCCCGGGAGTTGATCGAGCGGGCGGGCTGCCCGATCGCGGCGCCGAGCGCCAACCGCTCGGGACGGCCGAGCCCGACGCTGGCGCGGCACGTGCTGGAGGATCTGGACGGGAGAATCGACGGCGTGCTGGACGGCGGGGCGACCGGCGTCGGGCTGGAGTCGACCGTCGTTAGGGTCGTGGACGGCACGATTCATATTTTGCGTCCGGGCGGCATTACGCGGGAGCAGCTGCGTCAGGCGGCGGAGGGGCTCGCCGACGTGGCGGAGGAAGCGATGCCGGCAGAGGCTGGAGCGGGAATGACGGCCGAGGGGCGAGCAGGAATGAGGGCGATTGACGGGGGAGCGGGAACGACGACAGAGAGACGATCCGGAGCGACAGACGGGAGAGCGGGAACGGCGGGAACGGCGGGGATAGACCGGGGCGCTGGGACGCCCTCCGGGGAAGCGCCGCGCTCCCCGGGGGTCAAGTACGCGCATTATGCGCCGCGCGGGGAGATGCTGCTTGTGACCGGAGCGGCCGATCGGCTGCCGGCAATCGTGCAGGAGCAGGCGCTCCAAGCAGCTGACGCAGGACGGCGGGTCGCCGTGCTGAGCTGCGCGGAGCATGTCGCCCTCTATCGGGCGGACGCCGTGTTCGACTGCGGCCCCCGCGGCGAGCCGGAGAAGGCCGCGCAGTCGCTGTACGCGACGCTTCGCGAATGCGACGAACGGGCCATCGACTTCATCGTCGCCGAAGGCTATCCGGAGGACGGAATCGGAGCGGCGCTCATGAACCGGATGCGCAAAGCCGCCGGAGGTCGCGAGCTCTCCGTCCGCTGACGACCCGCTAATCGACCCCCCCTTTGCATGATCGTCGCCTTGTCCGCATATGTTGTGGAGAAGGACAAGGCGGCAGCCTGCGTAACGAACGTTCGTCGCGCCGGCCGAATGCAAGGGGGGACAAGCATGTTTGACGTGTCTGCGGCAGCCGGTCAGGCGCTGACCATTTTCGTCATGGCGGTCGCATTGGGCATGGACGCGTTCTCGCTCGGAATCGGAATCGGCTTGAAGGGCGTTCGGCTGTACGACATCTTGAAGCTAAGCTCGCTGATCGGCGTTTTCCACGTGTTAATGCCGCTTGGCGGGATGTATACGGGGCAATACGTAAGCGAGCTGCTCGGAGGAATCGCCACTTCCGCGGCCGGCGCGCTGCTGCTCCTGCTCGGAGGGCATATGGTGTACAGCTCCCTGCGCGGAGAGGCGGTCGATTCGATCAACCACCGAACGCTGTGGGGAATGCTCGTGTTTGCGTTCAGCGTGAGCATCGATTCTTTTTCCGTCGGAGTGTCCCTGGGGATGTTCTCGGCGCATATATGGTTGACCGTGCTGCTGTTCGGCTTGTTCGGCGGTTTGATGAGCGTGCTCGGACTGATGCTCGGGAGAAAGGCCAGCCGAAGCCTGGGAGGATATGGAGAGGCGCTCGGAGGTGTTATTTTATTCGGATTTGGTCTATTATTTCTTATATAGAGACTACCCATCACAACATGCTGGCAGGGGGAGACCATGAATCGGGTTTTAATCGTATGCACGGGCAACACTTGCCGCAGTCCGATGGCCGAAGCGATCTTCAAGGACCTGGCCGCCCGCAGCGGCAAGCCGCTCGAGATTCGCTCCGCGGGCATAGCCGCCGCTAGCGGCTCGCCGATCTCGCCGAACGCGGCGGAGGCGCTCAGAAGGCGCAATCTGGAGCTTCCCGGAGCTTCGACGCCGCTGTCCGCCGAAGAGGTGCTGTGGGCCAATCTGATTCTGACGATGACGGCGGGACACAAGAGGGCGATTCTGGAAAGATATCCCGAGGCGCTGTCCAAGACGTATACGCTGAAGGAATACGCGCTGCGCGGAGATCCGGTTATGGACGACGTGGCGGAGGCGGAGAGGCTGTATTCGGAGTGGCAGGTGAAGCAGCTGCTCGGAGAAGCTTTGACGGACGAGGAGAAGGCGCGATTGTTCGAGCTGCAGCGGACAATTCCGGATTTCGATATCGCCGACCCGTTCGGAGGACCGTTGTCGCTCTACGAGCGGACGGCCGACGAGATCGAGGACATTTTAATGACGTTGATCGACAAATGGGATCGGGAACGGCGCGATTCGTAAGCCGGTGATTGATTTTTCGGCAGACCTTCGGTATGATGAGGATATAACTTCAAGGTTCCGATGTGACTGGCGACGACAAGTGGAGTATACCACGGTGGAGCATCGGAATGACGGCCGGTCGCCTGGGCGAAGAGCAGCGTGCGTGAAGCGCGCTTGCTCTTTTTTGTCTTTTTCCTGCTTGAAGCTGATCGCGAACGCCGGCTGGAGGCGCTCTGCGACGCGGTTCGACATCCGCCCGATGTTTGAGCCGGGTGAATTCAGGTATAATACCTGTATTGTTGTCTACGGAACAACTGTGCGGTTAGGAGGTTGTCGGGTATGACTGCGGAGTCTCGTTCGATAGCCGATCAGGTGGAAGGCTTGATGGACGAATTGGCAAGGATGGGCAACGTCCGTCCGGGCCAGATAGTCGTGCTGGGTGTCAGCACAAGCGAAGTGAGAGGACAGCGCATCGGGACGTCTGGGGCGGAAGAGGTCGCGAGCGAAATCCACAAGGGCGTGGAGCGGGCGCGGGAGCGCATCGGCGTGCACGTCGTATGGCAATGCTGCGAGCATCTGAACAGGGCGCTCGTTACCGAACGCCGCTTGGCCGAAGCTCAAGGCTGGACGGAGGTGTCGGCGGTACCGGTTCCGAAAGCGGGCGGCTCGATGGCCGCATACGCTTATCGCCGCATGGAGGAGCCCTGCCTCGTAGAGGCGGTGCAGGTACATGCGGGCATCGATATCGGCGAGACGCTGATCGGGATGCATCTTCGTCCCGTTGCGGTTCCGCTTAGGCCGTCCGTCCGCGAGATCGGGCATGCCCGAGTGAACATGGCCGCGACCCGGCCGAAGCTGATCGGGGGCGCCAGAGCCGTGTATGAGCTGACCGGAGCCTCGGCCCCGGTCGAAGAAGGGGCCGGCGGAAGCCGACCTTCGAATGCTTGCGATTAACGACAGACCAATCTGAATTGCAAAACGGGAGGAATAGCCATTATGTTGGAAAATCTGCGCAATCAAGATCCGGAAATCGTCAAAGCCCTGAACCTGGAATTGAAACGTCAACGCGACAACATTGAACTGATCGCTTCCGAAAATATCGTCAGCCAAGCCGTTCTCGAAACGATGGGCACGGTGCTGACGAATAAATACGCCGAAGGCTATCCGGGCAAACGTTACTACGGCGGATGCGAATACGTCGACATTCCGGAGCAGATCGCGCGCGATCGCGCGAAGGAGCTGTTCGGAGCCGAGCATGCCAACGTTCAGCCTCACTCCGGCGCCCAAGCGAACCTGGCCGTCTACCTGGCCGTCCTGAAGCCGGGCGACACGGTGCTGGGCATGAACCTGGCGCACGGCGGCCACTTGACGCACGGCAACCCGGCTAACGCGTCCGGCCTCCTGTACAACTTCGTCGCTTACGGCGTTAACGACCAGACGTTCACGATCGATTACGAGGAACTGCGCAAAGCGGCGTTCAAACACCGTCCTCGCCTGATCGTAGCGGGTGCTTCCGCATATCCGCGCGCGATCGATTTCGAGAAAATCGGCCAAATCGCCAATGACGTAGGCGCGTTGTTCATGGTCGACATGGCGCACATCGCGGGCCTCGTGGCCGGCGGCGAGCATCAGAATCCGGTGCCTTACGCGCACTTCGTTACGACGACGACGCACAAGACGCTTCGCGGTCCTCGCGGCGGCTTGATTCTGTGCCGCAAAGCTTGGGCGGCCGCGATCGACAAAGCGGTATTCCCGGGAACGCAAGGCGGCCCGCTGATGCACATCATCGCGGCCAAGGCGGTCGCTCTTGGCGAAGCGCTGCAGCCGTCCTTCAAAGATTATGCGCGCAACGTCGTCGTGAACGCCAAGGCTCTGGCCGAAGCGCTCGTAGCCGAAGGACTGAACATCGTATCCGGCGGCACGGACAACCACCTGATGCTGATCGATACCCGCAATCTGAACATTACGGGCAAAGAAGCCGAGCACGTGCTCGACTCCGTCGCGATCACCGTCAACAAGAACGCGATTCCGTTCGATCCGACAAGCCCGTTCATCACGAGCGGCATCCGGATCGGCACGCCGGCCATTACGACGCGCGGCATGGGCGTTGAAGCGATGAAGACGATCGCGCAAGTCATTGCGCTGACGCTGAAGAACACGAAAGACGAAGCGAAGCTGGACCAAGCTCGCAAGATCGTCGCCGATCTGACCGCGCAGTATCCTTTGTACCCGAACCTGGAATATTAAACCTCTTGAGTAATGAAAGAGCGAACAAAGCCCTCCCGCTTCCAGATGGAAGCCAGGAGGGCTTTGTTCGCGTTCCGGGACATTTTCAACCTCCGCGGCGGGGAAAGACATGACCATAATGTGACTAAAACGATGACGACGGTCACTTACCGGTATTACAAAGTGCAAACTATAATACTTCTCGAAGGGTCTGGTCGAAGTTTGACGCATTGGATGGCTAAATGACGCAATGCAAACAGAAATGGAGGATGGAAATTTGAATGTCGATAAAAGGAGCAAAATAACGAGATATGTCGTTTCGTCGGCAATGGTCGTCAATGCGCTGGCCGCGCCTGTCGCGGTATTCGCTGCAGAAGAGTCGGGGCGCCCGGATGCGGTGCAAGCGGCGATTAAGGAATTGATGGACAAGGCGATCATGGTCGGAGACGACAAAGGACAGCTCAATCTGGAAGGGAAATTGACCCGCGCCCAGGTGGCCGCGATATTGGCAAGATCTCTGAGCCTGGACGCGTCCGCTGCGCCGGCCTCCGCATTTCGAGACGTGAGCAAAGATCACTGGGGCCTGAATTACATAAGCATTATGGACAGGTTGGGAGTCATGACGGGCTCGGACGGCAAGTTTCGCCCGAATGCCGTTCTGACGAGAGAAGAGCTGGCCGTCATTCTGGTTCGGATCACGCAGACGAGCATTGTAGGAAAAGGTAATCAATTGGCGGTCAGCGACGCCGGCGAAGTGAGCGGCTGGGCCAGACCGTATGTTCAGGCCGCTCTCGAAGCCGGATTATTGCCTGCGCCGAACGGCAGGTTCGCTCCCAAGAGCCAGGTGGATCGCAAGGAAGTGGCCCTGGTGGCCTCGGCGTTCATCAACGGCGAGAACTTCGAGACGTATAAGGAAAGCGTGAACGCGCTGCTTAGCGAAGGAAAGAAGATTTCGAACAGCGATCCTTCGATTTAATCGAGGGACGGCTTTCCGAGGGGCGTTACCCCGCCTTCACCATGGCCGGGTAACGTCTTTCCTATGTCGGACGGGAAAGAAATGAGGCGGAATGAAAATCGTATGCTGCATGTTGACGAGAGACAATGAGGCGACTTTGGCCGAGGCCATACGGAGCGTAAAGCCGCACTTGGACGAGATCGTCGTTGTGGATACGGGTTCCGCGGACGGAAGCGTTCGGTTGGCCCGGGAGCTCGGCGCCCGCGTGTATGCAGCGTCATGGAACGACCACTTCGGGGAAGCGAGGAATGTTGCGCTAAAGTACGCGGAAGGGGCCGATTGGATTCTGATGCTCGATTCGGACGAACAATTCGTCTGGCAAGGGGGAGTCGGGCTCAGGGAATGGCTTGGCGTTCTACCTTCCGAGCGAACGGTCGTGGCCTTCGAATGCCTTCACTATGAGACGAAGGATGCCCGATTGCTGTCTACCACCCATGTCGAACGGTTATTTTCGCCTAAGCACTATCGTTACGAGGGCAGCATTCACGAAAGGCTGGTCTCCGACGGAGCTGGGGGCGATCGGCAGAACGCGCAATGCCGCGTCGCTTTCTTCCGGCATTCCGGCTATTCCTCCGAGTTCCATCCCGCCAAAAGCGCCCGAAACCTGAGGCTCTTGCGCGGAGAACTGCAAGCCCGTCCCTCCGACGGGCGAATTCATCGCTACTTGGCGGCGGAGCTGTACCATGCCGGACGATACGGCGATAGTACCCGGCATGCGAATTCTGCGCTTGGTCTGCTGGGCGATACGGACAAGTACAGCAGGGCGCAAGCGCATTACTATAAAATCATGGCCTGCCTGCAGCTGGGAAGAGGCCGGGAAGCCGAGTTGGCGGCTCGGGAAAGCATAGAGGAATTGCCTTCTTATACGGATCCGTACGCCATCCAGGCGGAGATTTGCTTCGGAGAACGGCGTTGGGAAGAGGCGTTTCGCTGGTATGAACGATGGGAACGGGAGACGGAACGGCAAACGGAGTTCATGCCGAATCATTGCGTCTCGCTCGCAGACGCCTTACGGCGGCACCGGCGGATTGCCGCCGTCAAGACGAAGAGATTCAATGAAACGTTCGGAAAAGAGGTTCGCGAAATGAAAGTGGCGTTATTAATCGTCCATCCGCAATTGGAGACGGACCGCGAGGAATTGCTGAAACATCTATTTGCCCGTTTTGAGGGCATGACCTATGAGATCGGATCATGGTCCAAGCCGTCCCTCGACAAGGCGGGGAAGGACGTGAAGATGTGGCTGAAACAGAGTCGCATCCGGGGGGTGGAGGGACAAGGGGTTGAGCAAGCGGGAGCCCGGCTGGCGGCCGTAAGCCGAGCGGATATTTTATGGGTCTGGCACGCGAACGAGCGGCTTGTATCCGAATTGGACGAGGCGACGCTTGCGGAGGCGATTGCCCGAGGCGGGGTCGTATCGGTCCGGGCTTATTCGGACAGGCTTGGCTGTCAATGGACGGAGAGCAGGATCAAACTGCTGAATTCGGCCGAACGCGAACCGCTTCTTGCTTCGTCGCAGACCTTCGACTCGTCCGAGGGGATTATCGTAGAGAGACCCTTTATCGTTTCTTCCGACAAACGGAACGCCTATCGCGAAATAGCCGATCTGACTTCTCCGATTCAGCGCTTGCTGAACGCCTTCGCTTGCCAGAGTTATGAGGAAGTATTGGATATGCGTCAACCTCCGGAAGGCTCGGAGGAATGGGCGACTTTCCGTTTCTATCGGATTCTGGCTTTGATCAACCTGGGCAAGATGGAGGAAGCTTCGGAGAACCTTTATAACGCGCTGGAAGCCGATATCGGCGGAAGGGACGAGCTCGATTTCATCTATCTGTACGGAAAGCTGGCCGCGAACGCGGAGCTGGACGGGATGAAGCGAGAGGCGCTGAGCTTGTTGGACGAGACGCTGAAATCGAATCCGATCGTCGATACGAAGCATGTGAAGACGACCGAGTCGGACTGGTTGTCACTGATCGCTGAGCTTCAATGGCAGACGGGCGACCGGATGCAAGCTCTCGTCTCCTGGCGGCACGGCTTGGAAAGCTCCGGCTATTCGAACGAGCGCTGCGCTTACCGGCTTGCCGAAGCGATCTACGAGACGCACAGAGCCGAAGGGCCTGACCAAGTAACACGCGCCATTCTGGAAGCCTTCCCCGTTGATTCGCCAGCGGCCCAAAGCCTGCTCTCGCCAGTCTTCTCCTACTTGAACATGCCGGAGTGGTCCACGTTGTTCAAGCTGTCGCGCGAGAGAAGCCCGGCCAATGAAGCGGCAGCGCCCGAATCGGGCCCCCCGCTTGTCAGTCTGATTTTGCCCGTCTATAACGATACGGACTATTTATTCGAGAGTATTCGCGGCATCCTTGGCCAAACCTATCTGAATCTGGAACTCGTCGTCGTGGACGACGGATCGGACCGGGACATAGCGGAGGTCGTGCGGCGATTCGGTCATGACAGCCGGGTGCGGTACTACAGAGTAGAGAAGAACCAGGGGCTCCCGCATGCGTTGAACTACGGGTTGTCGAAAGCCAAAGGCTCTCTGCTGGGCTGGACTTCGGCGGACAACGAAGTTCAGCCCCGATGGCTGGAGCGGATGGTCGAAGCGATCTCCGCCTATCCGGAAGCTAGCGCGGTGTACTCCGATTATTACCATATCGATAAGGACGGCCTGGCGATCGAGACGAAACGCTTGTCCGCGTATCGCTTAAACGGATTGCAGAACGGCGGTCCGTCGCTGCTGTGGAGAGCTTCGGCCCATCGCAAATCCGGGGGATTCGACGAATCGTTGTTCGGCATCGAGGACCGGGATTTCACGATTCGGCTTGCTCTCGCCGGCAAAATCGTTCATCTGCGGGAGCCCCTGTATTATTACCGAATTCACGAAGGAAGCTTGTCTTCCAAAATCGACTCGGGCTTTGCCGGAGGCTGGTCCGAGCTGCATGAGAAGCTGAAACGGAAGTGGCTTTATTTAAGCTTCGTATAAAATCAAGGAAGTGAAGTCATGATCCGAATAGAATCCAACACGGAAGCCGCCTTCCTGCAACAAAGCCATCAGGAGCGCCAATTGGACGCGCTCCGGGAGTTGTACGGAAGCAGGAGACTGGAGCTTCAACGGTTAAAGCGGGCGGCGGCGGAAATGGAGCGGGACGCGGCCCGGCGTCGCGAGGCGATCCGCGAGAAGCAGCGGGAGATCGAGGCGCTTCAGCTGCACGTCCAGAGCTTGTCCCGGTTGCTGGACGCTCAGACATCGCAGGTGTCTTACGATTCCGATTACCGGCAAAGGCGGCAGTACTATACGGACGTCTCGCGGCGGATCGACCCGGCTATCGCTTGTCCTGGCGCGATGCCTCGGTTGAAGGGTTCGCATCGGGGCGTTGTCGTCGCGCCCGACGGGCTCAGGTTCCAGAATGGCCGCATCTCGGCCTTGCTGAAGGGGCTCGCGGAGGCAGGCTTTCTTTGTCTCGCTTTTACCGATCGCGCGGAAGCCGCAGGGCGCGTCGGGCAGCAGGCGCCGGACGGCTATTATGAGTTCGATGACGAGGCTTTGCTTCTACGCTGGCTGCTCGAACAAGAAGTTGCTCCGACGGTCTTGTGCACTTGGGTGCTGCAAGCCGCTTGGTTCGATTTACTCCCTTCCAAGACGATCTGGTACGATCTCTGCGAGCATGAGGATCAGCTGTGGGGGATGGACGCTTCGTCGAGACTGAAGCATTACGCCCTGCTTAAAGAGGCCGGACTCGTCACCTACTCGGATAAAAGGTGGAGGAAATACGCAGCGGCCAGAAAAGACGCTTTCGCCCTGGAAACCGGCAGTCTCGCGCGGCTGCTTCCCGACGTTAGCGCTCGGTTGGAGGTTCGCCGACATGCAGGATAATCGCGCGTTTTCCAGCGGACCGACCGCGGTTCAACGCGACGCGGAGGCGATGCGCAGGGCAGTGGAGCAATTGCGGGCGCTGAGCGAGGACCAACTCGATTCGTTCGAAGGCTGCAGGCAGACGATCGCGGATCTGGAGCGGGAAGAGGCTGCGGGCGAGGAGGCCGTCCGGGAGCTTCGCGAGGAAATCGTTCGCCTTGAAGGCGAGCTGGCAAGGGCCGATCTGCTCTTCGCTCCGCGTTACCGGGACCAGTCCCGCTATTACGGCCAGTTCGTCGAGTCGCCGTTGACCGACGAAGCAAGACGGATCATGCAGGTCGTGCAAGGCGGGGACTATGGGGGAATCGTCGTGTATCCGATCGCCGTGCACTGGGAGCCGCTCCAACGTCCGCAGCATCTGCTGACCGAGCTCGCGAGGAAGGGATATCTTTGCTTTTTCTGCGAGCCCGGCGGCCAATTCCGCCTGACGGAACGGGAGCGGGGACTGTACGTCGTAGCCGGACAGGAGCATCTGCTTCAGGCTTTGCAGACCTGCCACGTTCTCGTGCTGAATACGTACTTGATGCAAAATGCGTGGATCGACCGGCTCCCCCACAAAACGATTTGGTACGACGTGTTGGATCGGGTCGATTTTTTCGGCCTCTACGACCGCAATATGCTGGCCAAGCATTATGAGGTGTTGCACGATGCCGATGTGGTGACGTATTCGGCCCGCCGATTGGCCGAATACGTCGGGGACAGGCCGGATGCCGTCTACTTGCCGAATGCCGTAAGACCGGAGGACTTTCGATCGGAATCGGGCGAGATGTCCGCCATCCCGGAAGAGCTGGAACCGATTGTCGCGAACGGCAAAAAAATTATCGGGTATTACGGAGCGATCGAGGAATGGTTCGATACAGAGCTGGTTCTCGAGATGGCCCGCGCGCCGCAGGTTGAGATCGTCCTGATCGGACATTGCGGAATTTCGCAGGAGCCGTTTCCGGATAACGTTCACTTTCTCGGACCAAAGCCTTACGCGCGGTTGAAGGAGTATGCCGCGCGTTTCGACGCGCTCATGATTCCCTTTGTCGTGAACGAACTGACGAACTCGGTCTCGCCGGTGAAATTTTTCGAATATTGCGCCATCGGCAAGCCGATCCTCTCGACGCCAATCGCTGAAGTGCTGCCATATGCAGGACCCGGGATTGCGATCGTCCGTTCCGGGGAACTCATCGCGTTCGACGATTCCTTCTGGCGGTTGGCTCCGGAGGCCCGAAGACGTTTGCGCTCGATCGCCCGATCCAATCAGTGGAAGACGAGAGCCGAAGAGGTCGAGCGAGAGCTCGAGTCCAGGCCGAACTGTCTGAAACTGTTAGCCAATCGTTCCCATGACCGGCACGTCAGCGTATTCACCGCGACGTTCTTCGATTATGACGGGGGCAATTTCTATACTGGCGGGGCGGAAAGATACCTCGTGGACCTTCACGAGGTATGCGACGAACTCGGCTTGAGAATGGACTTGTACCAATACGGCAATTACGCCTGGTATCGCAAATATAAGAATATCGATGTGTACAGTCTTGGACACGAAAACCTGGATATCGGGGAATTTTCGGTGGAACGGCTTGGCGCTTTTAATCGGCGTTACTTGTACGCAGCGGAGGGCAAGGCGCTGCTTCATGTTTACTCGGCGTTTTTCCAGGCGTATCCGCACGCCGCTCATCCGAGCATCGGGATCAGCCACGGCGTAGCTTGGGACAACCGGGGCAGCAACTACGAGAACGGGGAGCAGTTCTGGCTTCATAATGAACGCTTCATTCGCAGCGCGGAGCATCTCCAGAAGATCGTCTCCGTGGATACGAACACGGCGAATTGGTTTCAGACCGTCTCTTACCGAACCGGGCAGCAGATGCTGACGATACCGAATTACGTCGATCCGAACGAGTTCTTCCCCGTTCCGAGGCAGCAGGACGGGAAGATCCGCATCGTCTACCCGCGTAGGCTGTACGAAGCGAGAGGCTTGTATTTGACGCTGGCTGCAGCGAATCGTATTTTGGAGCGGTATCCCGGCGCCGAATTCCACTTCGTCGGCAAAGGCTTCGAAGAAGATGTGCGGCAGATTCGCAAAGCGATGGAACGTTGGCCCGGCCGCATCTTCTGCTATCACCGCGATCCGGACGAGATGCATGCGGTCTATAAGGAGGCGGACATCGTATTGATTCCGACTCTGTACAGCGAGGGCACAAGCCTGTCCTGT
Source organism: Cohnella sp. (assembly GCF_041641335.1). NCBI lineage: Bacteria > Bacillati > Bacillota > Bacilli > Caryophanales > Paenibacillaceae > Cohnella > Cohnella sp. The sequence continues at coordinate 21,384 of NZ_JBEPYQ010000052.1, forward strand.
CTGGAGGCGTGCGCCACGGGCAACGCCGTAATCGCAACGAGAATCGGCGGCTTGACGGACCTCATCATCGATCGGTTCAATGGGCTTCTCGTCAGCCCGAACGCAAGGTCGTTGGAGGAAGCGATCGTCGAATGCCTGGAGAGCCCGGAATTGCGGCGGCGGCTGGGGGAGAATGCGCTGCAAGTCTCCCAGGCCTTCAACAAGGCGAGCTGGAAAGAGCGGTGGAAAAACGTGATCCGGGACGTACTCGGGGACGAGGAGCTTCGGAAAGGCGGCGCGGAACAAGCCGGGGAACGGCAACGGAAAGAAGTCGAATTCCGTCTTGGTCCCGGCGCGCGAGAAGAGGACTGGCTGCCCGAGGTCGTCAGCTGCTTGAAAAAGGGAATGTCCGTGTTTATCCGGGGGAACGGCGGCCGGCCGCCGGAGTCCAGCTTCGGCAGGCTGCAGTGGATCCCCGAAGAGGCCGAGCTCGGCTTTCGGCCGCTCGTGGCCAGGTTCGACTGAGGAAGAAGGGATAAGGCAATGTCCTCCGCAATACTCATCTTAGTTTTTATCGTATGGCATTTGACCTGGAATATGGTATTGAATCAGGCGCGCGGCCTGAAGCCGCTGTCCACGGAGCAAGTCGCGGTTTCGGCGGTTGTCGGAGCGCTTCTTCAGGAGATTGCCGGATGGAGCGTCTGGGCGGCGATCGTCCTGACCTCTCTGGCCAGTATCGCTTATTACGCCAATTTGATTCATATCCGCTTTTTCGGGCATCCGATTCCGCTTTCGCAGATCCGGCAATTTCTTCGTTCCGCGGAAACGGCCTCCTCCAGCGCCGTGCTGCTCTTCCAGTCGGCTAGCCGGCTGGCAAAGCGGAGCGATACTGTCTTGATCGTTCTGTGGGCGGAAGCGCTCGCCGTCCTGTTTATCGTCCGCAACCCGGGAGATCCCTTATGGAAGTGGTGGGCTCTGAACGGAGCGCTTGCCGTCTTGGTTGCCTTGACATTAAAACAGTCTCGCAGGTTGAAAACAGGCGCGATGGAGAGCCATGTATTCGGGATGTTCGTTTCTTACTATTTCTCCTGGCTGCTGGCGCGCAGGAGCCGAACGGAGCAGGAACGGATGCGCGAGGAATCGGCGTTGCGGCGAAACGAGGACGGAGAAGGAGGCGCAGCGGCCGACGAGGATCCGCCGAAGGATGAATGGTTCGGACGGTTTAAGGGGATGAATCTAATTCTGGTCCAACTGGAATCGTTCCAGCAGTTCCTGCTGCATCGTCGAGCCGCGGGCCAGGAGATCACGCCGTTCCTCAACCGGCTGGCTCGCGAAAACCTGGTCTTCACGGATATTTTCAGCCAATACGCCCAGGGGCACACCTGCGATGCGGAATTGGCCGTTCTGCATTCTCTGTATCCTTTGAAGCATGAAGTGGTCAATTACAGGCACTATGACAAGAAATTCCGCGGACTGCCGGCGATTTTGCGGGATCGCGGCTATCAGGCGACGGCCTATCACGGATATAAAGGCGATTTTTACAATCGACGTACGATGATGAAGACGTACGGATTCGAGGCGTTCCACGCGGAGGAGGATTACCTGTCTACGGATCGGGCTTCCTACTGGATGTCGGACTTTTCGTTCTTCGAACAGTCGGTCGAGAAGATTAAAGCGATGAAGCAGCCCTTCTTCTCGTTTATGATCAGCATGACCTCCCACTTTCCGTTCGAGCTGGAAGAGAAGCATTGGGGACTCCGGCTCGGTAGCGACGTTCCGGAGCCCCTGGCCCGCTACTACCAAAGCGTTAATTATACAGATCGCGCGCTGCAGCGTTTTTACGAGCTGTTGGAGCGGGAAGATCTGCTGAACAATACGGTATTCGCCCTCTATGGCGATCATGAAGGGGTTAGCCTGGAACATCTTCCGCTGTTGTACGAAGAGCTGGGCATGCCGCAATCGAACCTGTTGAAGGCGGCCAATCGAATGAGCGTGGCGCAGGTTCCCTTCATAATCGCCAGCGGAGACACGAACCGGAGAATCGCCTACGCCTCCGACCGGGTAGGAAGCACGCTGGACGTCGGCCAGACGCTTCTGCACCTGCTGGGGCTGCCCAAAATCGCGTACGGGATGGGGGCAAATCTGTTCGCGGCGCCAGATGATCGCATCGTTCCCTTGGCCCAATTCTATCCGGGGTCTTTCGCGACGCGGGACACGCTCTGCTGCGCTCCCGAGTCGGGAGATTACGTATACAGCGCCATTTACGATCGCGAGAAAGAAACGATGGTCCTCCCGGTTTCGGGGATCAACCGAAACCGGTTCGAGCATAGCCGACAGCAGATCAATCGTGCGGAGTATCTGATTGCCAACGACCTGCTGGTTCCGGATCGTCCGGACACCGCTGCGGAGGAGGATGCGGCCGGGCAAACGGCTTTTACTCCGAACGTAGAGCGACTGATAAGCATTGCGGACGATGCGGCGGTCGTCATTCCGATCTCGCTGTCCATGGACCGCCTTTATTCGGACAAGCAGAAGGATCCGGAAGAAATGAAACGATTGGAAGGCTTCTACCGTCGGACCAGGAAGAAAAACATTCGCTTCTACTCTACCTTCGACTGGGACGCGAACGAGCGGCCGGTTTATTTCGGGGATCGCATCTATGCGAAGATGCTGACCGAAAGGGGCTATAAGGTGGAACTTGTGGATCCGATTCCTCTGCCCGAGTATTTGAGGGGTCTGCCCGATCACTCTCTGATCGTGGTCGCGGCCAAGGACGATGCTTCCGGCCAGTTCGGTCCGAAGTTTGCGGAGGAAATGGCCGAATTCGGCTTCCGTCAATTGAACGTTACGAAGTATCGTCATAGCTATGTGAATCTGATGTATAAAAACAAAGGGTACATTTCCCTGTTCGAGAAGGCGACCGAGCTTCCGATCGAACAGGAATGGCGAAGCGGCGCGCTGATCGACGGAATCGCTCTGCCTTGCGATCTTCAAGTCGTCAGCCGGGGCGCATTGGCGGGGAATCTGTCCGAGATCAAGGTCAACGGATTGTCGTGCAGCCGCAACCAGAGGGGATTGAACTTCGCGGTGGTGGACATGGAAACGGGAAACTTCAAGCAGCAGTTTTGGGCGGACACGTTTGCGACTGCGCACGTAGATACGGAGATGTACCGGGCCGTCAAGACGAGGACTGCCGAGGAGGCGGGGGCGTGAGCGCGGTATGGCTGCAAGGTATCGCGGCGGCATTGGCGCTGGTTTGGATCTCGCTTCTTCGTGCTATGGGGAGGGTGGAGCCGAGCCGATCGATCGGCCCCGATCCGGAGGAGGCTTCCGATGAGGAACATCCGGTCGAACCGGAAGCCGTCGACGTTGCGCCGACGTACTCGTTCTCGGGATGGGAAGAGGTTCTGGCGAAGGAAGACGGGGCTTGCAGGTTCATTTGCAATAATCCGCGCTGGAACGAGGTTCCGGAAGCGTACGAAGATTTTGCGAGAGGCTGCGCGGAAAAAGGTATCGGCTTTGTCGGCCTGGAGGGTTCGGATTGGGTCGCCGGGCGCATAACCGCTTACTTCGACGACTGCCGTCTGATGCCGCTCCTATGGGAGGAAAATTATCAAGTTCATTTGGCTCAGGGCAAAAGTTTATTCGACCTGCTGCGGGGGACTCCCCCTTTCTCGATCATCGTTGTTTCGGTGAAGGACGACGGCTCCCAGGCGCTGAATCACGACTGGCAGGAGAAGCTTTGCGAGGTGGGCATTCGTTCCCTGACCCGGGAACATCTGCGTCACAGCTACATCAATATCATTTGGAAGAAATACCACCATACGTACATCAACCTATACGAAGAGTGCTCGGACGGGCCGTTGGCCAAAAGGTACGATCAAGGAGATTTCGTCAACGATTTCAAATTTCCGATGAGTCTGGAGGTCGAGAGCGCGGGCTATCACGCGGGCAATTCCTCCAGCATCAAGATCGACGGCCGGCAATACTCGCAAAATCTGCGAGGCATGAACATCGCCGTATTCGATATGATCGATTCCAAGGTGGAAGGGATTCACAGAGTGGATGCATTCATAAGCATGTATGAAGATACGGCCATCTACCGCGCCGTTCCGGCAGAGGGGGAGAAGAATGCTTCCTAAGATGGCCGAGCTGGGTTTGCTGGAGCGGGAGAGCGTCTATATTCCGCCATCCGGCATGCCGGCGGAGAAGAGGAGAGGGAAAGCCGGCCTGGTTTATACGGCCTACTGCTCATCCTTGTACCGGCGGCACGGGGTTTGGGTTCGTTCGTTTGCGGATATTGCCCTGGACCGCAACGACCAGCCGATTTATTTTCATGCCAGCGCCTACATCCCCCATTTCAACTATCAAGGGTATGGCGTCGAGGTCGTGGAGGGGCGCGATCTGCTGGATTATTTGCGCAGCGTTCCAGTGAGGGCTTACGCCATCGTCTCTGTCAAAGACGAGGGGAGCCAGCAGATTACGGACGAGGTCGCGGAACGACTGCGGCCGTTCGGCATGACGAAGCTCGATCGATCGAAGCTTCGCCACAGTTACCTCTGGATCGCCCGTAAAATAGACGAGACTTCCTATGAGGTGCTGCACGAAGAATGCTCGGCCGAGGAGCTGCAATGGGAAGGAGCGCTGGGAGCAACCCGTGCGTCCGTCGTCAGCGGAGGCTCCCTTGCGACCAACGTCAGCAGCATACGATTGGACGGGATCGAGAGAAGCCTCAACCAAAGGGGGCTCAACATCGTGACCTGGGGGCCGGAATTGGGCGTGGAAGCCGCTTCCTTCGACACGTTCGCGACCTTGCAGGCGCAAGGGAGCCTGTATCGCGCCGATCCTCCGATACGGAGAGTTGATCGATTCCGAACGGTCAGCCATGCCGGCGGCCGGATAGACGGCATGGATTATACCAATTGCCTCGAGGCGTTCGAACAGAGTTACGGGGAACGGGGGCATCGCGTATTCGAAGCGGACATCGTCATGACTTCCGACGGAGAGTTGGCGCTCAGGCACGATTGGGAGCCTTATTTGTACCGGCATCTGCAGCAACAGCAACCGGAGGGACATCCGGAAGGCCGGCCGCTCAGTCTGGAGCAATTCAAGAGCTTGAGGATATTGAACCGGTATACGCCCGTCGCCGCGATCGATCTGTTCTCGTTCTTGGTTCGCTGTCCGGACGCTTGTCTGGTCACGGACACCAAACACTCCGATCCGAAGCTGGCGGAGCTCCAATTCGCGAAGCTGGTCGAGGCGGCGGCCCCGTTCGGCTGCGACGTTCTTCTGCGCGTGATCCCGCAGCTGTATACCGAGGAAATGTACGACGCTGTCGAGAAGGTATTTCCTTTTCCCCGGTATATCTACACCTTGTATCAAACGAAAGCGACCGACGACGAAGTCGTCCGGTTCGTGGCGAACAAGGGAATCCGCTTCGTGGCGGCGAATCCGGACCGCTACAGCGAAGAGCTGGGCAAGCGATTAAAGGATGCCGGCGTATCGGTGCTCCTCCATACGATCAACGATCTCGAGTCCGTTCAACGATATATCCGCGAACATGTGGACGGATTTTACACGGACTCCATGACGGCCGCCGAAGTGGACCGGGTCTTCCTCGCCTATGGGGTGGAGCTGGATACGAGACGGGAAATGCTGAGCGAGTTCCTGGTTCGTCATTTTGATTTTCCGGAGGAGGGAGCGCGCAAGGAACTGGATTGCAGGAGTCTCGACGACTTGGCGAGGCTGTCCGGACGACTGTTCGAATGCCGGACCGCGGCGGAGGTGTATTCCGTGTTAAATCCGGAGTGACGAATAAGCCTTCGTTCGGATCGATGCGTCCAACGAGAAGAACCTCTCCTGCACCGGCGAGAGAGGTTTTTTCGCACTTCGGCTCTGCGTGAGCGAGTCAGATCAGCAAAGTGATGACCAGAAGCTCGAACAGCACCAGCGTAAGGATTGCGTTGGAAGCGTAAGGGCCGAAGAAACGGGCGTCCCCGGTCATGAGGTGCAGATAGGTGTTGTCCGCTCCGACGACGACGCCTTCGTACGAATGTCCGTCGATCGTCTCTACACGGATTCGGCGGTTCATGCACTGGCCGCATACGCCGGCAAGCTTCTGGCGGGTTTTCCGCAGTTGGTCGCACCACTGGCTGTCGGCTTTGTACAGCTGCGCGGAACTGCTGGGCGGCGCGGAACGGGATGGCATATTGCATTCCTCCTAGATGTCTATGCTCTATGCTATGCATGCGCCCATCGGAAGGTGTAGCCCAAAGATTTTTCGACGAAATCCGAGCGGCGGGGGAAGGATGTTATGCACCCGTTCGGAGACAATGATATAATGAACGGGGCAAGCTACATAGGAGAACGGCCGGAAGCGCGCGAAGCGCTTGCGGGAGCCGTCGGAGAAAGGGAAGAACATAATGGGACGACTCGTCATTTGCGATCATCCGTTGATCCAGCACAAAATCACGTTTATCCGTGACAAAATGACAAATACGAAGCAATTCCGGGAATTGGTGGACGAAGTGGCCATGCTGATGGCGTACGAGCTGACGAGGGACGTTCCTCTGTCCACCGTGCGGGTGGAGACGCCGGTCCAGGCCGCGGAAGGAAAAGTCATCGCAGGGCGCATGATGGGATTAATCCCGATTTTGCGCGCGGGACTCGGAATGGTCGACGGCGTGCTGAAGATTATCCCGTCCGCCAAGGTCGGCCATATCGGCTTGTACCGCGACCACGATACGCTGCAGCCGGTGGAGTATTACTGCAGCCTGCCTTCCGACGTGAAGGAGCGGGAATTGATCGTCATCGATCCGATGCTCGCTACGGGAGGCTCCGCGAACGCCGCGATCGACATGCTGAAGGCGCGGGAATGCCGCCCGACCAAGCTGATGTGCCTGATCGCCGCCCCGGAGGGAGTAAAAGCGGTCCAGGAGAAGCATCCGGATATCGATATTTATTTGGGAGCTCTGGACGAGAGGCTGAACGAGCACGGATACATCGTTCCGGGGCTGGGCGACGCGGGAGACCGGCTGTACGGAACGAAATAAGGAGAATAAAGGAATCATGGATTTGCCGCGAGAAGGGGAGAAGAGAGTGGGCAATAAAATCAAGGTCATGACGATTTTCGGCGTGCGGCCGGAAGCGATCAAGATGGCGCCGCTGATTTTGGAGCTGGAGAAATATCCGGAGCAGATCGAGTCCGTCGTATGCGTGACCGCGCAGCATCGCCAGATGCTCGATCAGGTGCTTGAGGTGTTCGGAATCGAGCCCGATTACGATCTGGACGTCATGCAGGCGAGCCAGACGCTGAACGACGTTACGATTCGCGTCCTTCAAGGGCTGGAGCCGGTGCTGAAAGAAGCGAAGCCGGATATCGTGCTCGTTCACGGGGACACGCTGACGACGTTCCTCGCCAGCTACGCCTCCTTCCTGCAGCAGATCAAGGTCGGGCACGTGGAAGCCGGACTGCGGACGTGGAACAAGCTGTCCCCGTATCCGGAGGAGATGAACCGCCAACTGACCGGCGTGCTGGCGGATTTGCATTTTGCGCCGACCTCCTGGTCGGAGGGCAATCTGATCAAGGAAAACAAAAATCCGGATACGATCTACGTAACCGGCAATACGGCTACGGACGTATTTCAATACACGGTGAAGCCGGATTACGCCCATCCGGTTCTGGACTGGGCTTCGGGCAAGAGACTGATTCTGATGACGGCGCACCGCCGGGAATCGCTGGGCGAGCCCCATCGGCAAATTTTCCGCGCGGTCAAGCGGATCGCCGACGAATTCGAGGACATCGCGATCGTCTATCCGGTTCATCCGAATCCGGCCGTTCTCGGACCGGCTCGGGAAATTCTCGGCGACCATCCCCGCGTTCGATTGATCGAGCCGCTCGACATCGTGGGGATGAACAACTTCTACGCGCACACGCATCTCATTCTGACCGATTCCGGCGGCATTCAAGAGGAAGCGCCTTCGTTCGGGGTGCCGACGCTGGTGCTGCGGGATACGACGGAGCGTCCGGAAGGCATCGAAGCGGGTACGCTGGAGCTTGTCGGCACGGAGGAAGAGTACGTCTATGCGCGGACGAGGGCGCTGCTGACCGACTCGGCGCTGTACAAGCGGATGAGCGAAGCCTCGAACCCTTATGGCGACGGAAGGGCGTCGAAAAGAATTGTCGAAGCGATTTTGCACCACTTTCTGGGAGCGACGCGTCCGGAGTCGTTCGGCCGATAGGAAGAGCGAATTCGCCGGCGTGCCCCGAAAGCCTTGCGAGCCGTACAGCGTACAGTTGAACTGTATGGTTTGCGTGGCCGGAAAGTCTTGATTTTACGCGGTTTTCATCCATTCCGTTCACACAAAATTTGAATTTGGTTTGATTGACAAACCGCTTGACGCAAAGCTACAATATAACGTGGAACATGGGTGGAAAGGGCTTACTTTGGTCCGATTTCATCCTACCGAGGAAACAGCGAGGAGCGACGAAAGATGGCGGATTCCCCGAAGAGCCCTCCGCAGGACGACAACCCTTGGCGGGCGGCCGGACTCGTGACGGCGATCGGTGCGGAGCTTGCCGTTCTGGTCGGTCTCGGTTGGTGGCTTGGCAGCGTATACGACGAGCGGAACGGCACCGATAACGGCTACGTCATCGGTTTGATCGTCGGTCTCGTCGCCGGAATCGGTTCGGCCATCGGCCTTATCCGCAAATATGCGGGAGGCAGGGGGTCATAATGGACGATATTTCGGTAGTCATACGCAAGATCAGCCGCGTTACATTCTTTTTTCTGTTCTTGGGTTGCTTGGGCTGGGCGATCAAGCCCGAATGGGAAGTCTACTTCGGAGGTTTCCTGATCGGAGCGGTCGGCAGCATCCTTTTTACATGGCAGCTCGCATGGAAGGTAATCCGCATTGCCGATTTGGTTGTCGGAGGACGCAGGGGACGAGGCTTCGGCTTCTTGTCCAGGGCGGCGATCGCACTGCTCGCCGCGGTCATTTCCGTCAGGACGTTGGGGTACGATCCGGCCGCTACGGTAGCTGGATTAATTGTTACTCCGATGGCAACACTCGTATTGGGATTATCGTCCATCCGCAGACGCAATGGACATCCCTCAGATGAAAGGGGTGAAAAGCAGTAACATGGATCATTTAGTGCCCATTATCGAGATTTTCGGCATCGAATTCGATCTCTCCGCCATTCTGATGGTCATCATCTCCAGCATCATCGTATTCGTGCTGGCGCGGTTGGCCGTGCGCAATCTGTCGGTGGAAAACCCAGGAAAGCTACAGAATTTCTTGGAGTGGGTCGTGGAATTCGTTCAGAGCATCATTGGCATGGCGACGGATTTCAAGAAAGGCCGGGTCTACACCGGGCTCGGACTTGCGCTTATCATGTACATCTTCGTGAGCAACATGCTCGGCTTGCCGTTCGGGATCGTCACGGAAGGACATGAGGGACAAACCGTATTCGGACAAGAGCTGGTCGTCAAGGAAGCGCACGATCATCTGGCATGGCTTTGGTGGAAATCGCCTACGGCCGACGCCGCGATGACGATGGCGCTTGCGCTGACGGTTATCGGTCTGTCGCATATCCAAGGCTTGCGTCATAATCGCAAGCATTATCTGAAGCACTACTTCGAGCCGTGGCCATTCTTCCTCCCGATCAACCTGATCGAGACGGCGGCTAAGCCTCTTACGCTCGGTCTTCGTCTATACGGGAACATCTACGCGGGCGAAGTGATGATTGGCATCATCCTGGGCATGGGCTGGATCGGAATTCCGGCGCTCATGGTGTGGCAAGGATTCAGTATTTTCGTAGGCGCTATCCAGGCGTTCGTCTTCACGATGCTCACCATGGTGTACATCGGCCAAGCGAGCATTCACGAAGATCACTAATCGATATGGATTCACACTAATTAAAATAAACCCTACATTCCTGAGGAGGATTTACAAATGGTATACGGTCTGTTGGCAGCGGCAATTGTTTTTGGTCTTGGTGCGTTCGGCGCGAGTATCGGTAACGGTATGATCTTCAGCAAAACGATCGAAGGGATCTCCCGTCAGCCTGAGCTGCGCGGTTCTCTGCAAACGACGGCGTTCATCGGCGTAGGTCTGGTCGAAGCCCTTCCGATCATCTCCCTCGTTCTTGCGTTCATCTTGATGGGTCAAGCCGAGTAGTACGGAATAGGAACAAGGCGGGGAGTGCCGTTGCCTCCACGCCTTCGTTTTGCAAGGCATGAAACTAAGTTCACGAAAGCCGTATGAAAGGAGAGCGGATCCCCCTAATGAACATCGTATGGTCTAACTTTTTCGTTCAGCTGGTCGCGTTCTTGATCTTGTTCTTCCTGCTGCAGCGCTTTGCGTTCAAGCCGTTGTTCGGCATCATGGAAAAAAGACGCCAAATGGTCTTGGAGCAAATGGACAGCGCGAAGAAAAATCGCGAGGAAGCGGATCAATTCATAGAAGAGCAGAAGCAAGCGCTTCAGCAAGCGCGCAAAGAAGCTCACGACATTATCGAGCAAGCGAGAATCACGAGTTCCAGACAGGCGGACGATATTATCCAAACCGCCCGCAGCGAGTCCGACCGCCTCAAGGAAGAAGCGCGTCGCGAAATCGAAGCCGAGAAGAACAAGGCGCTTGCCGCGCTTAAGGCGCAAGTCAGCGGCCTGTCCGTATTGATCGCTTCGAAGATTATCGAGAAACAAGTCGACGAGCAGTCCCAGAAGGAGCTTGTCGAACAATACCTGCAGAATGTAGGGAATCAATCATGAGCCGCGGTTCGGTAGTCGCCAAGCGCTATGCGAAGGCGCTCTTCCAAGCCGCGAACGACAAAGGGCTCGTAGCCGAAACGGAAAGCCAGCTTAAGTTGGTCGTTGACGTCGTAGAAAGCAGCGCGGAACTGCGCGCGTTTCTCTCGGCCCCCAACATTACGCTGGAGACGAAAAAGCAGACGCTGATTCAAGCGTTCGGAGCGGAAGCTTCCCCGATCGTTCTCGGAACGATCAACCTGCTGATCGAACGCGGACGCGAGGGCGAACTCGCCTCCGTGCTTGCCGCTTACCTGCAGGTCGCGGGCGAAGCGCTCGGGCGCGCGGACGCGCATGTCACTTCGTCGAAGCCGCTCAGCGCGGATGAGCAGGCCAAGCTGGCCGACAAATTCGGCGCTCTGCTCGGCAAGACCGTCCGGGTTACGAATTCCGTTAATCCCGAACTGCTCGGAGGCTTGACCGTTCGCATCGGCGATACGCTGTACGACGGCAGTCTGAAGGGCAAACTCGAACGTCTGGACAAAACGCTGCAAACCGCGGCGATCTAACGAATAACAATACCATTTGCAAGCAATGGAGACAGGGGTGAACGAATTGAGTATTAGGCCCGAAGAGATCAGTACTCTGATCAAGAAGCAGATCGAGCAATATCAATCCGATATTCAAGTCGTCGACGTCGGCACCGTCATCCAGGTCGGTGACGGAATCGCGCGCGTGCACGGTTTGGAAAAATGTATGGCGGGAGAGCTTCTCGAGTTCGAAGGCGGCGTTATCGGCATGGCCCTCAACTTGGAAGAAGACAACGTCGGCGTCGTCATCATGGGTCCTTACACGGGCATTCGCGAAGGCGACCAAGTCAAGAGAACCGGCCGCATCATGGAAGTTCCGGTCGGCGAGCAATTGCTCGGCCGCGTCGTGAACGCTCTGGGCCAGCCGGTTGACGGCAACGGACCGATCAACACGACGAAATCTCGTCCTGTCGAGTCCCCGGCTCCGGGCGTTATGGATCGTAAATCCGTTCACGAGCCGATGCAGACCGGTATCAAAGCGATCGACGCGATGATTCCGATCGGCCGCGGCCAACGGGAATTGATCATCGGCGACCGTCAAACGGGCAAGACGACGATCGCGGTCGATACGATCGTTAACCAGAAGGGCAACGGAGTTATCTGTATCTACGTTGCGATCGGTCAGAAGCAATCGACCGTGCGCGGCCTGGTTGAAACGCTGCGCAAACATGGCGCCCTCGACTACACGATCGTCGTAACGGCGAACGCGTCCGAACCGGCTCCATTGCTCTATCTCGCTCCTTATACGGGCGTATCGATGGGCGAAGAATTCATGTACAACGGCAAGCACGTTCTGATCATCTATGACGACCTGACGAAGCAAGCCGCCGCTTACCGCGAACTTTCCCTCTTGCTTCGCCGTCCTCCGGGCCGTGAAGCTTATCCGGGCGACGTATTCTACTTGCACTCCCGTCTTCTCGAGCGCGCTGCCAAGCTGAGCGACGAGAAGGGCGGCGGTTCGATGACCGCTCTGCCGTTCATCGAGACGCAAGCGGGCGACGTCTCCGCGTATATTCCGACCAACGTAATCTCGATTACCGACGGTCAAATCTTCCTTGAAGCAGACCTGTTCTATTCCGGCCAACGTCCGGCGGTTAACGTCGGTATTTCCGTATCCCGGGTAGGCAGCTCCGCTCAGATCAAAGCGATGAAGAAGGTTGCGGGCACGCTCAAAACCGACCTCGCGCAATATCGCGAATTGGCTGCGTTCGCGCAATTCGGCTCCGACCTCGACAAAGTGACGAAGTCGCGTCTGGATCGCGGAATCCGTACGCTCGAAATTTTGAAGCAAGGCGTTAACCAGCCGCTTCCGGTCGAGCGTCAAGTCGTATCTCTGTACATCGTAACCAAAGGCCATCTGGACACGATTCCCGTGCAGGACGTTCGCCGCTTCGAAGCGGAGTTCCTTGCTTACGTGGAAGCGAACCGTCCGGAAATCTTCCAGTCGATCCGCGATACGAAGGATTTGACGGCCGACACCGACAGCGCTCTGATCGACGCGATCGCGACGTTCAAGAAGGGCTTTAACGCATCGGCATAATATAGAGTCGGAACATGGAACTCGAATCGCAACAATAAGCTTGAGCCGGGTTTGCCGTCGGCAAGCCTGGCAATAAGGTGGTGAAACGATTGGCTAAAGGGATGCGCGAGATCAAGCGCTCGATCAAGAGCAAGCAGAATACGAAGCAGATTACGAAAGCGATGGAGATGGTCGCCGCTTCGCGGCTTAGAAGAGCCCAGGAAGCAGCCGTCTCCGCTCGGCCTTACACGGATAAGCTGAAGGAAGTCGTATCCAGCATTGCGTCCGCCTCGGGCGGCAGCAAGCATCCGATGCTCCAGAGCCGTCCGATCAAGAGAACGGCATACCTGGTCATTACCTCGGATCGCGGTCTGGCCGGAGGCTACAACGCCAACATTTTGCGTAAAGTGCTGTTGACGATTAAAGACCAGCATAACTCGAAGGACGAGTACGCCGTATTCGTGATCGGCCGTAAAGGGCGCGACTTCTTCCAACGACGCGGCATTCCGATCGTCGAGGAAGTGACCGGGCTGTCCGATTCTCCTAAGTTCTCGGACATTAAAGAGATCGCGGCCAAAGCGGTTCAAGGCTTCGAGGAAGGCAAGTACGACGAGCTGCACCTGGCTTACAATGAATTCAGGAACGCGGTCACCCAAATTCCGACGCTTAAACGTCTGCTGCCGCTTGGCGATATCGGCGCGGGAGTCGACAAAGCCGAATACGAATACGAGCCGTCCGCCGAAGAGGTGCTTAACGTGCTTCTGCCTAAATACGCGGAGACGCTCGTGTTCAGCGCGGTGCTCGAGGGCAAAGCCAGCGAGTTCGGGGCGCGGATGACGGCAATGGGCAATGCGACGAAGAACGCGACGAAGATGATCGCCGATTTGACGCTGCATTACAACCGTGCTCGTCAAGCGGCGATTACGCAGGAAATCTCGGAGATCGTCGCGGGAGCGAACGCACAGCAATAACAATCGTGACGATTGCTTTCATGCCCGGCGGGCAAGAATTCAATTGCACCGTGACGATCAACCGCAGACGCCGAAGGCGCAACTCGGTGATCGCACTATTTTAGGAGGTAAATCCATGAGCAAAGGGCGCGTTGTTCAGGTGCTGGGGCCTGTCGTCGACATCGAGTTCGACCACGGTCATCTGCCTGACATTCTCAATGCGATTAAAATTGAAGCGAAGGCCGAGAGCGCTAGCGGCACCGACGTCAGCCTTACGGTTGAAGTCGCGCAGCACCTTGGCGACAATCTGGTTCGCGCGGTCGCGATGTCCTCTACCGACGGTTTGGTCAGAGGAACGGAAGCGGTCGACTTGGGCGTACCGATCACGATTCCTGTAGGTCCTGCGACATTGGGCCGGGTTTTCAACGTATTGGGCGATGCGATTGACGGCAAAGGCGAAGCCGATCGCACGCACACGAACCCGATTCACCGTCAAGCTCCTTCTTTCGAAGATTTGACTACCCAGACGGAAATGCTGGAGACGGGAATCAAAGTCGTCGACTTGCTCGCGCCTTACACCAAGGGCGGTAAGATCGGTCTGTTCGGCGGCGCGGGCGTAGGTAAAACCGTTCTGATGCAAGAGCTGATTCATAACATCGCATCCGAGCACGGCGGTATTTCCGTATTTGCCGGCGTAGGGGAGCGTACCCGCGAAGGGAACGACCTCTACCACGAAATGACGGAATCCGGCGTTATCGCGAAGCTGGCGATGGTGTTCGGTCAGATGAACGAGCCTCCGGGCGCGCGTATGCGCGTTGCTCTGACGGGTCTGACGATGGCGGAATACTTCCGCGATCAAGAAGGCCGCGACGTTCTTCTGTTCGTCGACAACATCTTCCGCTTTACCCAAGCGGGCTCCGAAGTATCGGCGCTTCTCGGCCGTATGCCTTCCGCGGTTGGATACCAGCCTACGCTGGCTACCGAGATGGGTCAACTTCAAGAGCGTATCACCTCTACGAAAAAGGGTTCCGTAACGTCGATCCAAGCGATCTACGTCCCAGCGGATGACTATACCGACCCGGCTCCGGCTACGGCGTTCGCCCACTTGGACGCCACGACGAACTTGGAGCGTAACATTGCGGCGATGGGGATTTTCCCGGCGGTTGACCCGCTGGCTTCCTCTTCCCGGATTCTTGCTCCGGAAATCGTCGGCGAAGAGCACTACAACGTAGCGCAAGGCGTTAAGAAATTGCTGCAGCGTTACAAAGAGCTTCAAGACATCATCGCCATCCTCGGTATGGACGAGTTGTCCGACGAAGACAAACAGGTCGTTCAACGCGCTCGTCGCATTCAACTGTTCCTGTCCCAACCGCTGCACGTCGCAGAGGCGTTCAACGGCATCCCGGGCGTCTATGCTCCGATCAAAGAAACGATCCGCAGCTTTAAGGAAATCCTCGAAGGCAAGCACGACGATCTTCCGGAACCGGCTTTCCACAATGTCGGCGTTATCGAGGAAGCGGTCGAGAAAGCGAAGAAACTCGCTGCCGAGGTTTAATCCGGCGGTTGGTTTGGAGGGATCGATATGAGCACCTTACGGTTAGAGATCGTCACTCCGGAGCACAAGGTTTACGAGAAAGACGTGAATATGGTCGTCGTTAAAGGCGTAGCCGGCGAGCTCGGTATTCTGCCCAACCATATTCCTCTGGTTACGCCGCTGAAAGTGGCTCCGGTTAAAGCCAAGATCGGCAATACGAACGAATTCATTGCCGTTCACGGCGGTTTTATGGAAGTGCGCAAGGACAAAGTCGTTATATTGGCCGAAGCCGCCGAGCTTGAATCGGACATTGACGTTTCCCGCGCGCGTCTTGCGAAGGAACGCGCTGAACGTCGTCTCGCGCAGAAGCAAGCGGACATCAATGCGGCTCGCGCCGAACTGGCGCTGCAACGGGCCATCTTGCGGCTGGAAACGGTCAACGAGAAGGAACAGCAGCATCGCAACCAATAATCGGCTTTATCGGCCGCCCTGCGGAGGATCGGAAACGATCTTCCGTGGGGCGGCTTTTTTGCCGTTTTGGCGATATTTCGCTGGGGGTGGGTGAGTGGCGGTTCCGACTGTGTCGGGGGTTCCGCCAAGTGTGTAACGCTGTCGCTGCTCGGTGCAGTCATCGCGTCGCCCCCTTTTGCCGATATCCCCCCTGCTCAGTAAAGTGGTCGCGTCGCCTCTTTTGCCGATATCCCCGCTGCTCAGTAAAGTGGTCGCGTCTCCCCTTTTGCCGATATCCCCGCTGCTCAGTAAAGTGGTCGCGTCCCCCTTTTACTGGTATCCCCTCTGCTCAGTAAAGTGGTCGCGTCCCCCTTTTGCTGGTATCTCCTCTGCTCAGTGCAGTAGTCGCGCCGCTCCTTTTGCCGGTATCCCCTCTGCTCAGTGCAGTAGTCGTGTCGCTCCTTTTGCCGGTATCCCGTCTGCTCAGAGCAGTGGTCGTATCGCGGGCATTTGTCGCTATCCTTTCGACGAAAGTGACGGTTATCACTGATTCTTTTTCACGAGGAGGGGTACATTAGAGGGAGGAAGGGAAAGTTTAATGAAGGAGGGGCTGAGATGAGCGCGTTGACGGATTCGTTGAACGTTCAGCTGTCAAATTGGGCGGTGCTGTACATTAAGCTTCACCATTATCATTGGTATGTGAAAGGCCCGCATTTTCCCGTGCTTCATGCGAAGTTCGAGGAGCTATACGATATGGCTGCGTTGAAGTTGGACGATCTTGCAGAGAGGATTCTCTCGATCGAAGGAAGCCCGCTGTCTACGATGAGGGAGTTTCTAGCGCATGCCACTATTAAGGAAGCGGATAAAGCGAATAGCGAGAGCGACATGTTATCGGCGACGATCGAGGATCTGAAAGAGTTGATCCAGGGGCTGAAGGATGCCGCGGCTACGGCTGAGGAAGCCGAGGACACGGCGACTTCGGATATGTTAATCGGTCAGGTGGAGGGGCTTCAAAAACAGGTCTGGATGCTGAAGTCGACACTGGCGTAAACAGGGCGAGCGGTAGAGGGAACCGTTGAGCATACGCTCGGCGGTTCTTGCGTGTTCTGGGACTAGGGAGAACAAAGCCGCATATATATAGGTACTGGCAGACTGTAGTATCCCCAATGTTTCGTTCGTTGGGTGGGAGGCAGGTGCGGAGCGTTCGAGTAATGGCCGGTAGGGTACTCCAAAATAATGAAACCAAGCAGGCAGTCGACAATTTCAAGCGTACTGAACGGATGGGATAGCGGCAAAAGGCGGCGAGGTGAGGCTGCAATAGCACTGAGTAGGGGGCTAGAGCGGAAAACGGAGGTACAGCGGAGGTTGCAGGCGTACTGAACGGATGGGATAGCGGCAAAAGGCGGCGAGGTGAGGCTGCAATAGCACTGAGTAGGGGGCTAGAGCGGAAAACGGAGGTACAGCGGAGGTTGCAGGCGTACTGAACAGATGGGATAGCGGCAAAAGGCGGCGAGGCGAAGCTGCAATCGCGCTGAGTCGGGGGCTAGAGCGGAAAACGGAGGTACAGCGGAGGTTGCAGGCGTACTGAGCGGGTGGGATAGCGGCAAAAGGCGGCGAGGCGAGGCTGCAATCGCGCTGAGTCGGGGGATAGAGCGGAAAATGGAGGTACAGCGGAGGTTGCAGGCGTACTGAGCGGGTGGGATAGCGGCAAAAGGCGGCGAGGCGAGGCTGAAATCGCACTGAATCGAGCTGCAGGGGCTGCCTGGCTGACGGGCACTCCCACCTTAAGTCGACTGCATCGGCGTGGTGAAGAATCGTATTTTATTTCTGAAACTGGCTGATGGACGTTCGACAAATTTGGACAGCTTCCAATGAAAACGCTTTTTCCATGGACTTGAATGGGGGCATTTGTTATAATTATGGGGTAAATTTACCTGTTTGCGGAGGCGTTGCAGTGGAGAAGTACATCAACTCATACGTCATTGTTACCGTCTTCCTGGTGCTGGGTATCGTGTTTCCGATTTTCGTCCTGTGGCTCGGTTCTATTCTTAGGCCCCGCAAGCCTACTGAAGAGAAGATGACCACCTACGAGAGCGGCAACGAGCCGGTGGGAGACAGCCAGATCCGCTTTAACGTCCGGTATTATTTGTACGCGCTTATGTTTGTCGTTTTCGACGTGGAAACCGTATTTCTTTACCCTTGGGCCGTAGCTTACAATCAGCTTGGTCTATTTGCGTTGATCGAGATGTTGATTTTCGCGGGCTTGCTGCTCGTCGGCCTGGTGTATGCATGGAGAAAGAAGGTGTTCAAATGGAACTCGATTTAGCGAACGTATCTCCGGAGGACCGGAAGGAAGTGGAGCGCAACGTTTTCTTTGGCACCATTGAACAACTGAAGGGGTGGGCGCGGAGCAATTCGCTGTGGCCGCTGACCTTCGGTTTGGCATGCTGCGCGATCGAAATGATGGCCGCGGGCGGGGCTCACTATGATTTGGACCGTTTCGGGGTTATGTTTCGGACATCTCCCCGGCAGGCCGACGTCATGATCGTCTCGGGAACGGTAACGAAGAAAATGGCGCCGCTGCTCAAGCGTCTGTACGATCAGATGCCGGAGCCGAAGTGGGTAATTGCGATGGGGTCCTGCGCGACCGCGGGAGGCCCGTACGTAAAGTCTTATTCCGTAGTGAAGGGCGTCGATCAGATCGTCCCCGTGGACGTCTACATACCCGGCTGTCCGCCGAATCCCGCCGCCCTGATCTACGGCATCAATAAACTGCAGGCGAAAATACGCTACGAGGCGAAAACCGGGAAGCAGGTGACTAGCCGATGAGCGAAGAGAACAAACGGGACGATAATCCTGTTGAAAATAAACCTCCGGAATCGGAAGCGCCGCCCGCTCATCCGTCGGCTGAAGCCGAGCCGAAGGCAGGGGAATCGGCCGCAGAGGCTCCGGCAGCCGTCGCAGCGTCGGCGGGACAGCCGCCAAGCGAGGGCGATGCGCCCGTTCCGGAGCGTCGCAAGGAGACGGACGAGGAGAAGGCGGCGCGACGTAAAGCGACGCTGGAGGCGCGCGAGGCTGCGAAGGTAGCAGCCGCACTGGCGGCAGCTGAGGCGGCGAAAGGCGGCTCGTCAGCGAGTGCAGCGGGTGCACAGCCGGCGGAAGAGAGCGCGAAGGGAGCGACAGAGGCTCCGGCCGCAGCGGCAGCAGGCGGGTCATCGGCAAGCGAGGGCGCCGCAGCAGTAGGCTCGGTCGCGAGCGAGGGTACGGCAGCAGCAACGCCGGCGGCAAGCGAAGGCGATGCGCCGGTCCGCCGCAAGGAGACGGACGAGGAGAAGGCAGCCCGGCGCAAAGCCGCGCTGGAGGCGCGCGAAGCGGCGAAGGCGGCCGCGGCCCAAGCGGCGGCGCAAGCCGCGCAAGGAGGCGCTCCGGCTGGAGCGGCGGGGGCCGGAGAGGGCGCGGGAGCGGATGCGCCGCCGCCGAAGCCGCCGTCGCCCAGCCAGCCCAGGCTCGACCGCGTCGCGGTGATGCTGCGGGAGTTGGTGGCGGAGGATGCGGTCGAGGAAGCTTATATCAATGAAGCGAACGATCACCTGCCGACGCTGGTCATCAAGAACGAGCGGTGGGGCCAGGCGGCGAGGTTGCTTCGCGACCATGCGGAGCTGGCATGCGCTTATCTGCGCAACGTGTCCGGAGTAGATTACGAGACTCATATGGAAGTCGTCTATTACCCTTGGAACATGAACGCTCGAGAAGGTTATTGCGTCAAGGTGCGCACGGATCGGGAAAGTCCTTCCGTCGCGTCCGTTACTCCGATCTGGGAGACGGCGAACTGGAACGAGAGAGAAATTTACGACCTGCTGGGCATCGATTTTCCGGGGCATCCGGATCTGAGACGCATCATGATGCCCGACGACTGGGTCGGCCATCCGCTTCGCAAAGACTACGTTCCGCTGGACCCGGAGGTGTAAGATCACGTGATTCGTACTGAAGAGCTGCTGCTCAACGTAGGTCCGCAGCATCCGAGCACGCACGGCGTGTTCCGGATCATCGTCAAGCTGGACGGGGAAGTCATCACGGAAGCAACCCCCGTGATGGGGTATCTGCATCGCGGTACGGAGAAACTGGCGGAGAATTTGAATTTTACGCAGATCATCCCTTATACGGACCGGATGGACTACGTCTCCGCGATGACGAACAACTATGTTCTCTGCCATGCGGTAGAGAAGATGATGGGGCTGGAAATTCCCGAAAGGGCGGAGTTTCTGCGTCTGATCGTCATGGAACTGCAGCGCGTCGCCAGCCATCTCGTCTGGTGGGGAACTTATTTGCTGGACATCGGAGCCCTTAGTCCGTTCCTGTACGCTTTCAGCGACCGGGAACGCGTACTGGGGCTGTTCAATGAATTGTGCGGCGCGAGGCTGACGTATAATTACATGCGCGTCGGCGGTGTGAAATGGGACGCGCCCGAGGGCTGGATTGATCGGGTCAAGACGTTCGTCAAAGACATGTATTTCCGGCTGGACGAGTATCACAACCTCGTCAGCGGCAACGAGATTTTCTTGTCCCGGGTCAAAGGGATCGGCAAGTACGACGCGGAGACGGCGATCAGCTACGGCTTGTCCGGGGCGAACCTGCGATGCACGGGCGTGCAGTGGGATCTGCGCAAGGCGGAGCCGTACAGCCTGTACGATCGCTTCCAATTCGACGTGCCGGTCGGCAAGAACGGGGACTGCTACGACCGTTATCTGATCCGCATAGCGGAGCTCGAGCAAAGCCTGCGCATTCTGGAACAGGCGCTCGAGCAATTCCCTGGCGACGGAGATACGATGGGGAAGGTGCCGCGCGCTATCCGCCCGCCGGCCGGAGAAATCTACGTCCGCATCGAATCGCCGCGCGGAGAGATCGGCTGCCACATCGTCTCCAAGGGAAAAGCCGAGCCTTACCGGCTGAAGTTCCGCAGACCCTCTTTCGTAAACCTGCAGATTTTGCCTAAGCTGCTCGTAGGCGAGAGCATGACGAACCTCGTTACGATTCTCGGCGGCATCGATATCGTGCTGGGGGAGGTTGACTGCTGATGCAACGCTTCTGGGATGAGCCCCTGAGCTGGGGCAACGCGGCGATCTTCGTCGCCGGGGGAATCGGAGTGCTGGCCGTCGTGATCCTGTTCGTTACCTATGCGATTTACTTCGAGCGCAAGGTCATTGGCTGGATGCAGTACCGAAAAGGTCCGAACCGCACGGGGCCGCTCGGCTTGCTGCAGACGGTGGCGGACGTTGCCAAGCTGCTGCTGAAAGAGGATACGATTCCTCGGAAAGCCGACAGAGGGCTGTTTATTTTGGCTCCGGTAATGGCGTTCGTTCCTTCGTTCCTGGTGCTCGCTTTCATTCCTTATTCGATGAATCTGCAATTCGCGGACCTGAACGTCGGCTTTCTCTATTACATCGCGCTCTCCGGAATTACGACGATCGCGATCGTCATCGCCGGCTGGGCGTCGAACAATAAGTACTCCCTGCTGGGCGGGATGCGTTCCGCGGCGCAGATGATCAGCTACGAGGTGCCGCTCGTCATGTCGGTCGTCGGCGTCGTCATGATGACAGGCAGCCTGAATTTGCGGGAGATTGTGCTGGCGCAAAGCGGCTACTTCTGGGAGTGGAACTTCCTGCCCCAGATTCTCGGCTTCGGCATCTTCATCGTCGCGGCGGTGTCCGAGCTCAACCGCACGCCGTTCGACTTGCCGGAGGCGGAGTCCGAGCTGGTCGCCGGCTACCACGTCGAGTACAGCGGCTTCCGGTTCGCATTCTTCATGCTGTCGGAATACGTGTACGTGTACGCTATCGCCTGCTTGACGACGATTTTGTTCCTCGGCGGCTGGAACGCTCCGTTCCCGCAGCTTGATTTTATACCGGGGCTGGTCTGGTTTTTCCTGAAGTTCGCGTTTATCGTCTTCTTCTTGTTCTGGATGCGGGCGACGTTCCCGCGGCTCCGCGTCGACCAACTGATGGGAATGGCGTGGAAGGTATTGCTGCCGCTGGCGATTCTCAATATATTCTTGACGGCAATTGGCATTGAATTGATGGGATAGGGAGGCGGTCGCCATGAAAGGCATGCTCAAAGGATTAGGCGTGACCCTAAAAACGATGGGAACCAAGAAGGTGACGTACGCGTATCCCGACATCCCGATCCAGATGCCGGAAAGGTTTCGCGGGATTCAGTATTTCGACCCGGAGAAATGCATCGTGTGCAATCAATGCGCGCGCATCTGTCCGACGGACTGCATCACGCTGTCGGGCAAGCCGAATCCGGATCCGGAGAAAAAGGGCAAAGTCATCGATACGTTCGACGTCAATTTCGAAATCTGCATCCTCTGCGACCTGTGCACGGAGGTGTGTCCGACCGAGGCGATCGTCATGACGAACAATTTCGAGCTGGCGGCTTACAGCCGGGACGAACTGTTCAAGGACAAGGATTGGCTGTTCGACAACAGCACGAACATCCGCCTGGACAACAACAACATCGGCTCTCCGAAAGGAGGCGCCAAATAAACGGTGTTCAACTTCAACCTTGAATTCACGGGAGAATTCGTCGCCTTCTTCCTGCTGTCGGTGTGCGCGATCGTCGGCGCGGTGCTGGCGATCAATTTCACGAAGGTCGTGCACACGACTCTCTCGGTCGCTTTCACGTTTATCGCCCTGGCCGGGCTGTACGTCGTGCTGGAAGCGGAGTTTATCGCCTTCGTGCAGGTGCTTCTGTACGTGGGCGCCATCACGATTCTGATGATCTTCGGCATCATGATGACGAAGCACGACGGGGAAGGGCGGGAGCCGGCAAGGCCGCTGCTTGAGACGCTGGCGGCCGTTGGCTGCATCTGCTTGTTCGGCATTCTCTTCTTCGGAATCCGCAACGCGACGTTCCCGGTCCAGACGGTCTCTCTGGCGGAAGAGAATACGAGGGAAATCGGCATTCTCATGTTTACCCAATACGCGATTCCGTTCGAGCTGACTTCCGTTCTGCTGACGGTCGCCTTCATCGGAGCGATCGCTCTGGCGAAGAGAGAGGAGGACGCGGAATGAGCATGCTGTCCTCTTACTTGACGCTGGCGGCGGTTTTGTTCTGCATCGGGCTGTACGGCGTGCTGACGAAGCGCAACGCGATCATCGTGCTGCTCTCGATCGAGCTGATGCTCAACGCCGCGAACCTCAACCTGATCGCTTTCTCCAAATACGGAGCGCTCCCGTCGCTGACGGGACAAATCTTCTCCTTGTTCACCATCTCGGTCGCGGCGGCGGAAGCCGCGGTCGGCATCGCGATATTGATCGTCTTCTATCGCAGCCGCGTTACGGTGAACGTGGACGAATTCGACGAGTTGAGGAGGTAACTTCATGAGCACCTTCTTTACCGAATACGCCTGGCTGATTCCGCTGTTTCCGTTCGCCGCGTTCATTATACTGACGGGGATGGGCAAATCGCTGGGAAAAGCGGGGGCCTGGATCGCCACGGTCGCTTCGTTCGTTTCCCTGGTGCTGGCCGTATGCCTCGCCACGGAGAGAATGTCGGGCAATGCGCCGGAGTACAGCAAGCAGTTCGAATGGATCTCGATCGGTAAGCTGAAGCTGATGGCCGGCTTCGAGGTGACGAACCTGTCTACGCTGATGCTGGTCGTCGTCACTCTGGTGGCTTTTCTGGTCAATCTGTACTCGCAAGGTTATATGAAGAAAGACGAGAGAATTTCGACTTTCTACGCCTACGTGGCCCTGTTTACGAGCTCGATGCTGGGCTTGGTGCTGGCCGACAATCTCTTAACCTTCTATATTTTCTGGGAGCTGGTGGGCGTATGCTCGTTCCTGCTCGTCGGATTCTGGTATCGCAAGCCGGAGGCGAAGGCGGCGGCCAAGAAAGCTTTCATCGTCACCCGGATCGGGGATCTGGGCCTGCTGATCGCTATCCTGCTGCTGTTCTGGTACATGCCGGGCAACGCGCTCGACTTCACGGCGATCCATAACGTGTTCGATACGCAAGGCGGCGTCATCTCCACGGGGATCACGACGTTGATCGCCCTGCTGATCTTCCTCGGAGCGGTCGGCAAATCCGGTCAATTCCCGCTGCACGTCTGGCTGCCGGACGCGATGGAAGGTCCGACGCCGATCAGCGCCTTGATTCACGCGGCGACGATGGTCGCGGCCGGCGTGTTTCTCGTGGCCCGTACGTTCGATATTTTCGAGGCCTCGCAGGTCGCGATGAACACGGTGGCGATCATCGGCGCGTTCACGGCGATTTTCGCCGCGACGATCGGGCTGGCGCTGAACGATATCAAGCGGATACTCGCGTTCTCCACGATCAGCCAGCTCGGCTACATGATGCTGGCGCTGGGCGTCGGCTCAGTCGGGGGAGCGATGTTCCACCTGTTTACGCACGCGTTCTTCAAAGCGCTGCTGTTTCTCGGAGCGGGCAGCGTCATTCATAGCGTACATACGCAGGACATCCGCGAGATGGGCGGCCTTGGCGGCAAGATGAAGATCACGGCCTGGACGTTCGGCATCGGAGCGCTGGCCTTGTCGGGCATTCCTCCGCTGTCGGGATTCTGGTCCAAGGACGCGATTCTAACCGCGGCCTTGGAGGAGCAGCCGATTCTGTTCGTCGTCGCTCTGGTCGCGGCGTTCTTCACCGCCCTGTATATGGCAAGGCTGTTCTTCCTCGTTTTCGCGGGCAAGCCCAAAGAGGGGCAAGCGGCGAAGGAGTCTTCGGCCGTCATGACGATCCCGCTGATCGTGCTGGCGGTGCTGGCGGTCGTCTCGGGCTTCGTGGAGACGCCGTTCAACGGTTGGCTTGGAGGATGGCTGCTCGGAGGGGAAGCGGAGCATCCTATCAGCGGCCTCGTCATGATCGTCTCGGCGGCCGTCGGTCTGCTGGGCATCTATATCGGCTGGCTGATGTACGCCAAAGGAACGATCCGCAGAGACGCCGTCTCCTCGCGCGTTCCGGGACTCGTTAAAGTGCTGGAGAGAAGATATTACATCGACGAGCTCTATCAGGCCGCGTTCGTCAAGCCGCTTCAGGGGCTCGGCAAGCTGCTTGAACTGTTCGACGAATATGTGATCGACGGCCTCGTCCGGCTGTCCGGCCATGCGGTCGGAGCGGTGGGCAGGCTGAATACGAGGCTGCAGAGCGGGCAAGTTCAAGCTTACGCGCTGACCGCCGTTATCGGCATCGTGATTCTGATGCTCGCGATCGCCGGAAGGAGGTTCTGGTAATGCTGGAAGACCTGCCGGTTCTATCTCTGATTGCGTTCGCGCCGCTGCTTGGCGCCCTCGTCGTGCTCCTGCTGCCTGGCGGCAGAAGTCATTGGATTCGCGGAACCGCGATCGTATTCACGCTCATTCCGCTTGCTCTGACATTATGGCTATACGCTTCCTACAACCCTTCGGCGGGAGGGGCGGCGTACTCGGAACAGGTCGAGTGGCTGGCGATTCCGCTGAACATCGAAGCGTTCGGAGAGGGAATTCAATCCTTAAAGCTGAGCT
>NZ_JBEPYQ010000053.1:0-46539 GCF_041641335.1 Cohnella sp.
GCTCCAGTTCGTGAATCTCGGCCCCCGGCGCGTCGAGGACTACCGGGACGTGGCCGGCGAGGACGCGATCGAAGAGCTGCGTCGCGAAGCGGCGCCGCTGCGCGGCGCCCGCCTCCGGCCTCGCCGCTTCGCCTCTGCCGGCTCGCGGCTCTCCTGCCAGCTGCACCTCTCCCTCCGCCACGATAGAAGCCCCTTGCGCCAGCAAAGCCGCGAGCCGCTGGCCGAGCGCCGCAGCCTCCGGAGACGCCGTCTTGGCCGCGCCGCTTCCGAGCCAGCCGTCCAGCGCCGTGCGGAAGCTCGCCAGCTCCTCATGAACGGGCGCCCCGAACAGCGCTTGCCTGAGCGACGCCAGCGTCGTCTCCGTCGGCTTCAGCCCGCGGCGGAACGCGACGTCCGCCGCGCTCGCCCACGATTCCGCGTCGATCCCGGCCGGCTTCAAAGCCGCTGCCGCGTTGAAGAACGCCGCCGTATCCTTCCCGATCGGATAACCGTCCCGCTTCAGCCCCCGCACCAGCTCCATCGCCCATTTCTGGTCCGACAGACCGAACGTCTTCAGAACGTCCTTCATCCCTTCTTCCGGCAGCGTGTCCGTCGCGTCGGCCAGCGGCTTCAGCGTCACGAGGCCGCCCGCTCCTCCGGGCTGAACTTGCAGCAGGGTGCCCCTTCCGAGCGGCATCTCGGCGTCCAGCTTGGCTCTCACCTGCATCCCGTTAATGTTCACGAGCGCTTCCTGGTTGTCCAGCATTTCCATAAGGACGCCTCTGACGATCTGACCGATTCTCAGCTCCAGCGAGCGGCTGTCCGTCGGCACCGCGTCGCCCATTAGCGCCCGCAGCATCGGACCGATATTCATGTTCATGCCCTTTCCTCCCCGCTAACGCCTTATCCCTTATGTATCGGCACCCGAAAAGCCTTTCATGAATGGCTCTCTCCGGCTTCAGAACAGCACTTGCTGCTCAACGCTTAAGCCTTTCAGGAAGCTGCGCCTGTGCAGTGGCGTCGGCCCGAGCTCGAGCAGCGCCTGGCGATGCGTCTTCGTTGCGTAGCCTTTATGTACCGCGATCCCGTAGCCGGGATACAGCGAATCCCATACTTCCGCGCACAGCCTGTCCCGCGTCACCTTGGCGACAATCGACGCCGCCGCGATCGACTGGCTTAAGCTGTCTCCCTTAATGATCGCCGTCTGCCCGATATCCAGATCCACGCTCTCCGCGTCGACGAGCAGATGCTCGGGCGCGATTCCGAGGCCGAGCACGGCCTGCTTCATCGCCAGCCTCGACGCCTGCCGAATATTGATCTTATCGATAACGGAAGGCTCTACTCGCGCGACCGACCACGCGGCCGCTTCCGATATAATTTGCTCGTAAAGCCTGTCCCTTTTTTTCTCGCTGATCTGCTTCGAATCGTTGACTTCTTCCAGCACGAGCCCGACCGGCAGCACGACCGCCGCCGCCACCACGTCTCCGAACAGGCAGCCCCGCCCGACCTCGTCGACTCCCGCGACCGCCGTCACGCCTTGCGACCACAGTTCGCTCTCGTAAGCCAACCGATTGATTTGTTCCATGTAAGACGTTCCTCCCCAATCCAATCCAATCCGTTTGCTGCTTTATTGTCCGTCATAGCCGCCCAAATGCCAAGCCTTTTTTGGCTTCGTCCCCCCTACGGCGCGCCCTCAACTTTCGATAACAAGCGCTTGCCTTATTCCCCACATTTAGGATATACTTACAATATAGCACATACGTTCGCATTAAGAGACAAATCTTCCTTTTATTTCCATTGCGTGGAGGGCGAAAATTATGAACGATGCGAAGCTGGACCTTTTGTTGAACAAAATGGAAGCCATGCAACTTCAACAAAATAGTCAAGGGGAGCATGTCAGACAACTCATTCACATTGTCGGCTCAACCCATGCCAAGGTGGAAGAGCTGACGGAAGACATTCAACAAATCAAGCAAGACCTGACAGTCCTCAAAGATGACGTTTCTTTTCTCAGACAAGATGTCGCGGTCCTCTCAGAAGACATGTCCGAACTCAAAAGCGATGCGCATCAGCTCAAATCGAGCCAACAGACTCTGCTCGGAATCCAAAAAGAACAGCAGAAAATTTTGGAGCGCCTATCCGTTCGTTCTCTCTCCCAAGAAGCGGATATTGCTGAATTGAAAAAATTCTAACCCTCCGATAAAACCAACCGCCGTCCAACGACTCTTCTTCCGCTTGCCCCTAATCCAGAAACCGCGAACGCATTTCCGGAGTCGGCAGAAGGCAGCTTTCGCTGTGACCGAACCAGCGGTAACGCCGGCGAGCGACGAAGTCGTAAACCCGATCCCGCACGAAGCGCGGAAGCGCGATGGACGGATAAGCAAGCGCCCAGGGCGCGCCCAGCTTCCTCCCTATTCTCAGAGCCGCGGTCGACTTCGTAAAATACTTCCCGTTATCGACCATAACGAACGTTTCCAGCGTATCCTCTCGCATGCCGCCTTCCTTCAGCAGCCGCCGGCCCAATTCCGACTGCAGCGAAGCGAACCGGAAAATCGCGCGCTTGTCCCGGCGGATAACGAACTTGGCAAGACCGTGGCACATGTTGCAGTGTCCGTCTATCAGCAGCACGATCGGCTGGGCTTGGCTTCCTTTGATGTTCATGACCACCGTCCCCTTTCATGCTTCCATTGTAACTCTATTTTCCGCGCTCGCCCAGCGCATATAGAACCGTAAAGCCGTCCGCCGGGACCGGCGCAGCCCCGACGACAATGCCGTTCCGAAACCCGCTTGACGCCGCCCGTCCGTCCTTTCCGGTTTTGCCCGCTACCTCCTCTTGCCCCGTCCATACTTCTTCGCATAGTCGGTTATGCGCCGATACGCCGATCTGTCCACGTTTTTCAAAGGATAATACTGCGGACGCGTATTCGCCTCAAGAATCCAGAAGCGCCCCTCCTTGTCGATGGCGACGTCGAGCCCGATCTCCCGAAATCCGTCCCGATGACGGTCGAAGCAAGCTCCCGCCGCCTCTCCGAGAAAGCCCAATCTTCTATACGCTTCTCCGATCGCGGAATCGGAATAACCGGCTCCCCCCATCGTTTCTTTAAAACCGGCCACTCTCCCCCCGCTGTGATAGTTGGTGACGACTTTCCCTTTCTTCCCGATCTTGGCGAACAAAGCCGTCGTAACCCAGCGCCCCCCGTCCCTCTGCGTCATAACGCGAAGATCGAACGGGCTGCCTCCCGTAAGCGCCAGATCGATGCCCCTTTGCAGCAAGTATCGTTTGCCGCCTGTGAGCGACTTAAGCTGGGCGTACAGCTCGTCCGCCGACAGAGCGTTTCGGGTTCCGCCGGTTCCCTTCATGCGGTAGCCTCCTGCGGGCGACCGCTCGATGCGGGTAATCTTTTTGCCCCCGGTTCCTCTTGAAGGCTTAAAATACAGCACCGCGTAACGGCCCAGCATCGCCTCCAGGTTCGCTCCGTTAAACAGCCGGGTCTCGGGAACGTAAGGACGCAGACTGGAGTCCTCGAGCATCCATCCGGTTTTCCTCCATTTGCTTGCGATCGACTTGCTGGCGTACTTCACTTGCCCTCCCTCCCTGACGGTTTTATTTGTTAACATAAACTATGTCAACTTGCCGGCCGCCCGTCACCGCGCCAGCGTACTTCGGATCAATTGAGAAAATTTGCCCATCTTGTTGCTCGGGAGATTAACGCCGGGTTCTCTGACAGGTAGAATAAGAAAATATGGATCTCATAAAAGGAGCGGGAAGCAGATGACAAAATGGAACGATCCCTATATTCGAAACAGAGAGGAAGAAGCCCGGGCAGCCTGGGCGGAGCAATTGGCGACCCGGTTTGCCGAGCGCGCGGAGCGGCACGATCGGGAAGGTTCGTTCCCTTTCGAGAACTTCGCCGAATTGCGCCAAGCCGGTTACCTTAAAATAACGGTCCCCAAGCAATACGGCGGCGACGAATTGTCGCTGTACGACCTCGTCCAGCTGCAGGAACGGCTGGCGTACGGCGACGGATCGACCGCGCTGGCCGTCGGCTGGCATGTCGGCCAGACGCTTCACTTCCGCATGAGCGGGAAGTGGCCTCAGCCGCTCTTCGCCGACCTGTGCCGCTCCATCGTCCGCAACGGAACGATGATCAACACGTTCGCGAGCGAAGCGGCTTCGGGCAGCCCGAGCCGCGGAGGCCGCCCCGAGACGACGGCCGTCCGCGCAGACGGAGGATGGCGCATTACGGGACGCAAGACGTTCAGCACGCTGTCCCCGATTCTCGATCGCTTCGTCGTGACGGCGTACGTCCCCGAAGACGACGTCGTAAGCGAGTTTCTCGTGAAGCGGACCGATCGGGTGAGCATCGTCGAAACGTGGGATACGCTGGGAATGCGCGCAACCGGAAGCCACGACGTCGTGCTCGACGGCGCTTACGCCGGAGCGGACGACCGGATTCCCGGCAAAGGAATCGACGACGGAGGAGGCTGGCTGCTGCATATTCCCGCCTGCTACATCGGGATTGCCCGGGCGGCCAGAGACTTCGCGCTGCGATTTGCGCGATCGTACCGCCCCAATACGTTAAGCGAGCCGATCTCCTCGCTCCCGACCGTCCGGCAGACGATCGGCGAGATGGAGGCCGAGCTGCGAACCGCCCGCGCGCTGCTCTACGAGGCCGCCGAACGATGGGACCGCGAGACGGAGGAACGGCGGCCTTCATTAAGGCCGGAGCTCGGGTTGGCCAAATACGCCGCCGTCAATAACGCGATCCGGATCGTAGACCTCGCCATGCGAATCGTCGGAGGCACGAGCCTGTCCCGCCGCTCGCCTCTGGAGCGGTACTATCGCGATGTCCGGGCCGGCCTGCACAATCCGCCGATGGACAACGTCGCGCTTCAGATGCTGGCCGACGCCGCGCTGCGCGAACAGAACGAGCCCAGTTCTTCGGCGGAACGATAATTTCCGAAAAACAGAACGTACGTTTGTTTTTCGGACGAAACTGTGGTATCATCCTTTCGAATCCATTCGATGAGGAGTGAACCCGCTTGCCGTTAAACCCTTATTTGAATTTCGACGGAAACACCCGGGAAGTCGTTCAGTTTTACGCACAGGCGTTCGGACTCGAGGAGCCCCAGATGATGACTTTCAGTTCCATTCATTCCGAAGAGGAATTGCCTCCGGGAGCGGCGGACCGAATCATGCACACGTTCCTGAACATCGGGGGAAGCACGCTGATGTTTTCCGACACGTTCCCCGGAATGCCTTTCCAGCAAGGCACCAACAACTTTTCCCTCGCTCTCGTGCTGAACGACGAGAACGCGCTTCGGGATGCCTTCCACAAGCTGAAAGAAGGCGGAACAATCCTAATGGAACTCCAGGAAGTGCCTTGGAGCAAGGTATACGGCAGTTTGACGGACAAATACGGAGTCTCCTGGCAATTCAGCATGGAAGCGAATTAAATCTCGTCTCCATTCGGCTCCAACACGCAAAAGCCGCGCCCAGCCGGACGCGGCTTTCTTAATTTTCCGTGATGATGCTCGGGTAAGACGGATATCGTTCGCACGGGATCGGCCGGTCAAACGGTCGGTGTTCCGCGGACGCGTCCAATATGCCGTGAAGCATGCGAAACGAAGCTTGGCTGCGATCAAGCTCTTCCAGAATTCGGCCCGGCTGCTGGATGTAAGGCGCGTCGACCAGCCAAGGATGTCGCCGTTCCTCGTATAAATCGACGAACGAAACGGAGCCAAGCAGCTTCCTATTGCGCCTCGCCAGGCATTTCCAGCGTCATTTTCCCCAGCTTGCCCGAGCGCAAATCCCGCAGCAGCACCGTCGCCGCCTTCTCATAGTCGACATTGCCGCCGCTGACGATGCAGCCTCTGCGTCTGCCGATGCTCTCCAGCACTTCGACCGCCGCCTGCATGTCCGGCAGCTCCTCCGGTAGGTCCGTCAGACCGTAACGGTCGCCCAGCACCGAGCCGTATTCCTCGACGAGCACCTTAAGCACGAAACAGGCGACTTCGTCGATATGAATGACGTCTTCTTTAATGGCGCCGGTTGCCGCCAGCCGGAAGCCGACGATCGGATCCTCGAACTTCGGCCAGAGAATACCCGGCGTGTCCAGCAGCTCCAGCTCTCCGCCGAACCGAATCCACTGCTGCCCTTTCGTCACCCCGGGCCGATCTCCGGTCACGGCAATATTGCGTCCGGCCAGCCGGTTGATCAGCGTCGACTTGCCGACGTTCGGGATGCCGACGATCAGCGCGCGAATCGGGCGCGGCTTCATGCCTTTGGCGATCTGCCGGTCGATCTTTTCCTTCAGCAGCTCTTTCGCCTTGCCGGCCAGATCTTTGACCCCTGCTCCAGCGTTGGCGTCGATCGCATGAACCGCCAGCCCTTGCTCGCGAAAATGCCGGCTCCACTCCGCCGTTCTCTCCGGATCGGCCAAATCCGCCTTATTGAGCAGCACAAGCCGCGGCTTCGCGCCCGTGATTTCGTCCACCATCGGATTGCGGCTGGAGCTCGGGATACGCGCGTCGAGCAGTTCGAACACGACATCGATCAGCTTCAGCTTCTCTTCGATCTGCCGTCTCGCGCGGGTCATATGTCCGGGAAACCACTGAATCGTCATGATGCGTCACCTTCCTTACCTATAGAACGGGGCCGTCCCGTCGGTCATCGCGCGATGATCGGGGATAGCCCCTTGTGAATGCTATGCTCGGTTAATGCTTGACCCATTTGAAATCCGGGATCGGCCAGAAAATCAGATCGGCGCGGCCGACGATCTCGTCCATCGAGACGTAGCCGATCATCCGGCTGTCTTCGCTGTTCGGCCGATTGTCGCCCATCACGAACACCGTTCCCTCCGGCACGACGCCGTCCGGGAAAGAGCTGTTCGGGAAGTTGGAGCGGTCCCCGTCGTAACGATTGTACAGCACGCCTTGCGAATGGGCTTTATCGTAGGCTTCCTGTAAATAAGTTTCGGCGAGCGGCTCCCCGTTTATGTATACTTGGTCGCCTTCGACCTTGACGGTCTCGCCAGGCAACGCGATTACGCGTTTGATAAAGTCGCGGCCTTCCTGCGGCACGTGGAACACGATCACTTCCCCGCGCTTCGGCTCGCGAATGTCGTAGATGATTTTGTTGACGATAATCCGCTCGCGGTTCCAGAAATTCGGCTCCATGGACGGTCCGTCGACGATAAAAGGACTGACGAGAAACCAGCGGATGACGAACACGAGAACGCCGGCGATCGCAAGCGCCTTGATCCATTCCAGCAGCTCGTTGCCCGGCCGCTTCGCGTCTTTGCTATTCCGGTTCGCTTCGGAAGAGGCGCCCGTTCCGTCGCCGCGAACCGCGCGGTCGTCCGCAGCCGAGTTCGCGTCCAGCTCGGCCGATTCGTTTGGTTTGGAATTGTTATTGTGGTCCATTCGTAATCGCCTCTAGCTTTCTGGAATACATGCAAAAAGGAGGACTTGAACGTCGCCAAGCCCTCCTCTGTCGTCCATTATCGAATTTCCTTGATACGTGCTGCCTTACCGCGCAGGTTGCGCAGGTAGTACAGTTTCGCGCGGCGAACTTTACCGCGGCGAGCCACTTCGATTTTCTCCAGACGCGGGGAATGCACCGGGAAGGCACGTTCTACGCCTACGCCATACGAGATTTTGCGAACCGTGAAGGTTTCGCTGATTCCGCCGCCGCGGCGTTTGATAACGACGCCTTCGAACAGCTGAACGCGCTCGCGGGAACCCTCGACGACTTTCACGTGAACTTTCAGCGTGTCGCCCGGACGGAAGCTAGGGATGTCCTTGCGCAGCTGCTCTTGCGTGATTGCTTGAATCAGATTGCTCATTGCGTGTTCACTCCTTCCCTAACAGACGTTCGTACCCCGCTCCCCGAGTGCCTGGCATCCGGATCTTGGCGTGCAGAGGACCGTCCTACTCGATCAGCGTATCCGCTTCACCCGAAGACGGACACAACATTTCAAATTTTAGCATAACCCTGGACAAAAAACAACCATTCCGTCCTCTTCTTTTTCAAAACAAATAAGCACCGCAATTCCCGGCCGACTAGAGCGAACGCCCCAGCCCGGTCCGTCCCTGCATCTCCGAAGGAGGCAGGACGTACGCGAGCGGAGGCGCCGATAACTTAGCTTAATTGCCGGACAATTCGCCTTCCTTAATGATAGGTAATCGTCAGCTTAGGCCGATAAGACGCGTTGCCGTATTGGTTGCTCGGCACCTGCTGGATGTTGATCGGACTGCCCGAGGCGGGCCGGATATACCAGCCTTGGTTCGGCGCGGTTCCGTCGATCCATGCCTGCACATCGGCTTTGACGTCGGTAGAAGCGTTCCAGCCGCTTCCCGTCGTCATGGCCACCGTGCCCGAAGCGGCAAGCGCGGCGTCCAGCAGCGTGCTGCCGGAAGTCGACGTCCATCCCTTGGTCACCGTATTGCCGCTGCCCGCTCTTCGCGTCCAGGCGGCTCCGTCTTTTAACGTATAATCCGTATTTGCGCCTTCGTCCCACATGCCCAGGCCGTCCGGGTCGACAATCCGCCTTAGCTCAAGCGTGCCCGCCGTATACGAATCGGTGCCCGTATTGTACAGCGACAGCACCGCCGAATCGATCGTCGCGCCGGTCGGAACGACGCCGGTCAGGTCGAAGTAAAGCAGCACGCCTGTCGCGAAGCCTTCGCGCAAATAATAAGTCGTCGCTTGGCCCGCTCCGTAGTGTCCTTCGTTCGGCGAAGTTTCCCGGATATGGCTCTGATCCTTGCCTCCCGTGTAGCCCCCGACTCCCGCCTGCAGCGTCACCGAATCCGGGTCCGGCGATGGAGTCGGCGTCGGGGTCGGACTTGGCGAAGGCGAAGGCGTCGGTTCTCCGTCCTCCGAATACGTCAGCGTCAGCTTCGGCCGTAAAGCCGAGTTGGCATACTGGTTGCTCGCCACGTCCTGAACGTTGATGCCGCTGCCGTCTCTCGTCCGCAGCAGCCAGCCTTGATTGACGTCCGTGCCTTCGATCCACGTCAGCACGTCGTCGAGCACGTCCGTGGACGTATGCCAGCCCCCGCCGGTGCCCAGGGCGATCGTGCCGCTCGGCGGAGTCGCGACGGCATCCAGCGGCGTGCTGCCGGATACGTTCGTCCAGCCGGTCGTCACCGTATTTTCCGTACCGGCGCGCCGCGTCCAGGCCGCTCCGTCTTTCTCGGTGTAATCGTCGCTGCTGCCTTCGACCCACGGTCCGAGATCGTCGGGATCGACGATCCGGTACATGTCGAGCGTGCCTCCGGAATAAGCTGCCGCGCCTTCGCTGTACAGCGACAGCGTCGCGGATTCCAGCACCGCCCCTTCGGGCAAAACGTCTTCCAGATCGAAGGAGATGAGCACGTTCGTCGGAAAACCGCCGTCCCGCAAATAATACGTCGGTGCCTGCCCCGCGCCGTAGTGTCCTTCATTAGGCGAAGTTTCCCTTAGATGGCTCTGGTTTTTGCCGCCCTCATAACCGTTTGCGCCCATTTGCAGCGTAATCGTGCCCTCTTCCGGCGACGGAGTCGGGCTTGGCGTCGGAGTTGGCGTCGGCGAAGGGCTTGAAGTCGGAGACGGCTCGGGCCCGGTGCCCGCCTCCGGAATATCTCCCGGCTCCAGGCGAATCATATAGGCATCGATATTCGTGCCCGACGACGTCTCCCAATTGGAGTTGAACAGTATTTTCGTAAAATCCCGGTTAACCGTCGCATGCGGCTCCGTATCGTATCCCGCGTACGTGAATACGTGGTGATGCGCGAGATTGTAGATACGGGGATTGGCCTTGAGCTCGACGGCGAAAATTTTCTTGTTGAACCACTGCGGCGACACGTTCTCTCCGCCATAGGTGGAGAGAAGCGCCCAGCCGGGGTGATCGTACGCTTTGCCCGATACGTGCAGCGCCGTCGTCTGGCCGCCCACGTAAGTCGAGAAGAGCACCGTTTTGTCCCCCGTCCGCAAATTCACCATGAAGACGTCGCCCGAGTTCGACTGGTAATCGATCGAGACGTAGACGTCGTCCCCGTTCGCGTCGATCGCCAGATCGGAATGCTCGCTCTTGTGGTGCAGCGTGCGGACCGGCGTGCTCAGGTCGTTCCGCGCGTAAGCGACCGTACCCGACGCGTCGTCGCCCGACGTGATGAAGTAGTCTCCCGAAGGGCTCATGCTGACATGGTCCGGCTTCACGCCGTTCGTGCTTCTCGTCGACAGAATCGTGTCCGTCTGCAGATCGTACGTAAATACGCCCAGGCTTTGCCAGCTGGCGTTATCCACCTGGAAGCCCCAATAACGCCCGTCCGCCGAAGGCGAGCCTTCGCTGCGGGTCGATACGTGGGCCGCGCCCGTCCACGGCAATCTTCCGGCAAAGTTCGCCGCCACGGTCGTCGTGCCCGCGGAAATGTCGAGCCGGTTCAGTACAAGCCCCCCGTTGTTCGGAACGTAATAGAGCACGTCCGGATCGGTCGGACTCCATTGCGGCTCCGCGGCTCCGCCCAAGTACGGCAGCTTCTGCAGCTTGGCGTACGTGTCTGCGTCGTACAAATACCAGAAGCCGTCCAGCGCCTTCACGATATACTTGGAATTATCCTGGTTAAACGCCGGCCTCCGGGAATAATCGTTGCGGACGAAGACCGGATTGTTCTGCACGTTCACGATGCCGTCCGCAAGGTAATCCGTCGCCCTGACGACCGTCGTCTGGTAGATCGGATCGGTGTAAGGCACTCCTTTGACCGGCTTCGTCATCGACGACGGCTGCTGATTGTCGTAACCCTCGATCAGAGTCGTCGAAGCGTAAGACCGTTGCATAACGAAAAACAGCGCGACGAGCATCGCGCCTGCCAGCAGAGCGGCCAGCGCGCGCTTGGCCGGTTGAGACATTGAACTGCCCATGTTTCAAGCCTCCTTTGTCGTTTTGCTTGCCCGTTCCAAATACACCCGTCATCGGCGACAGCCCCTCCCCAGGGGGCGCAGTGTCAAATCCCTCCTTCCAGGCTGCAAAATTCGGCTTCGGCGCATTTTGTCGACTTTCTGATGTCCGCGCGCTTCCCCCGTGCCTTTATCGTACGGCTGTCGACCCTCTCCCTTCCTCCGTCATCTTCTTGTTTTCTTCCGCTATTTTATCGTTTTCATCAGCCTGTGCAGCCCTGCCGTCGTATAGCAGACGTCATCCCGGCCGATTGGCAGCCGCACCTCCGCCCCCGTCGCCGCGGACTTGTAGATCGCCGTCACGGCTTCGATCGTCCGGCGCACGGACAGCCCTCCGGTAATCGGCTCCCGGTCCTCGCGGATGGCGGCGAACAGATCGCGGATCGGACCGGAGAAGCCTTCCGTGACGTCTTCAGCATCCAGCGCATAGGCGTCCGCGGCTTGCGCCAGCTCAACCTCAGCCGCTTCATCCCGGATCGGGTAGCCCGCATCGTTTTGCGCGTATGCGGCAAAGGAGAGCGGATAGCGCACCATTCTGCTGCGCCCCGAAATTTCCAGCGAGCTGCCGTCGACCGGATGCGTCGTCGTGCAGACGAATTGGGCTAGCGCGCCGCACGCGAATTTGAGCGAAGCGGTCGCGGCATCCTCCGTCTCGATCCGGTTGCCGAGCGTGGCGATGTCCGCCCTGACCGCCGACAGCTCGCCGAGCGTCCAGAGCAGCACGTCCAGCGTATGGATGCCGAGGTTCATCAGGACCCCTCCGCGCTCCCGCTCCCATGTGCCCCGCCACGGCTTGCCGTAATATCGCTCGCCGCGCCAATGATGATTGGCCGCCGAAGCAAACAGCGGCGCGCCGATCGCGCCCGAGGCGACCAGATGGCGGATTTGCCGGACCGGCAGCTCGAAGCGCGTCTGCAGCATGACGGCCAGCTTCCGGTCATGCTTGGCCGCCGCCTCCAGCATAGCGTCGCATTCCTCCAGCGAAGCCGCCAGCGGCTTCTCCGCCATCACGTGCTTGCCCGCGGCCAGCGCGGCAACGATTGGCTCCTCGCGCACGTACGGCGGCGTGCAGACGGAGACAATGTCGATATCTTCCCGCTCCAACAGACGACGGTAGTCGGCGAACGTCTCCGCTTCCGCTCCGGCCGCCTCGGCGAGCCGCCGCGCGCGATCCTCGTCGGTATCGGCTATCGCGACCAGCTCGCATTCCTCCGCCAGTTCCCCGTACGCCTGCGCATGCATGACGGCGATGTCCCCGGCGCCGATGATGCCGACCCGGAACTTTTTCATCGCGCTCCCCTCCCTTGTCCGCTAACCTTCATACGCCGCCGGCCTGCAGCAAAGCCGGAACGTCGACCGGCCGGCCCGAAGAGATCGAGCGATTGGCCGCGATGCCGATCAGAATCGACTGCGCGCCTTCCCAAGAGCCGGCCTGCTTGCCGAGCGGGTCGGCCTCGCCGCCGACGAACAAGCTTGACTGCAGCCGCTCGTCCCCGCCTCCATGCACGCCTTGCACCTGCGGCAGATGGTAGACGACCGCTTCGCCGCGGCGATTGAACACGCGAATGACGTCGTTCGCGCTGTCCGCGTTAAGGGCATGTTCGTACGATTCGGCTTCCAGCCGTCCCTCCGTGCCGTTAACCGACACCTTCCAGCCTTCGTAAGGACAGAACGCGTTCAAAGAGTAAGACAGCAGCGCTCCGCCTTGATATCGAACCTGGACGGCCATCGTGTCGTAGGTCGTAATGCCGTCGCCGAACACGCAGCGGTCCCGGTAATAGCCGTCCTCGTCCTCGTTGTCCACGTACAGCCGGCGCAGTTCTTCGTCCGCCGTCACGTCGAAATAAAACTCGCAATCCGTCCGATGCCCGCAAGTCAGGCAGCGCTCTCCCCGCTCCTCGCGCGTCGGTCCGTAGAACACCGTGTCTCCGTAGGCGTGAACCGTGCTCGGCTCGTCCTCCAGCCACCAGTTCACCATGTCGAAATGGTGCGTCGACTTGTGCACGAGCAGCCCGCCCCCGTATTCCTGATGGCGATGCCAGCGGCGAAAATAGTCGGCTCCGTGCGACGTGTCCAGCATATATTCCAGGTGCACGCTCAGCACTTTCCCGACCGCGCCTCCGCGAATCAACTCCTTGACCCGGCCGACGTAAGGAATGTACCGCACGTTAAACGTCACGATCACCTTCCGCCCCGTCTCGCGCTCCGCCTCCAGAATGGCCCGGCATTTCTCCTCGTCCGTCGTCATCGGCTTCTCCGTGATCGCGTCGCACCCCGCGCGCAGCGCGCGGATAATGTATTCGTGATGGACGCTGTCGATCGTCGTCACGATGACCGCATCGGCCCCGCTCGACGCCAGCATCTCCTCGAAATCCCCGTATACCGGCACGCCCCCGCACATGTCGCTCATCGTTTTCGCCCGCTTGGCGTTAATGTCGTAGATGCCCGCAAGCTCCGCGACGTCTTGGAAACGGCGAACGAGCGGGAGAGCGAACATATGCAGCGCGCGATGGCCGGCGCCCGCGATGACATATTTCTTAGGCATTGTTAGTAGCAGCCTCCCGGAGGTTATTGAAGGTTGAGCTTCTTTCAACCTTCTCGGTGCTGAAAACCGGACTTTTTGAACTCGCACTTTATAGATAAGTTTTGAAAAAATCAAACGCCTTGTTGCCGGCGAATGCGTGAGGCCCGGGAAACACGTCGGAATCGAGACGGTCTTCCGCCCCCGCCGCCTCGTAAATCCGCTTCACGCCCTCGTAGCCTTTGAGCAGATCCTCGATGCGGAAGCAGTCGTCGTAGATCGCCATCTCCACCAGCAGCGGACGCGGCGCGATCAGCCCGGCGATGTCGTGCGTGTCGAAATATTTGAACACCTCGGGAAACACCTGCGAGCCGCAGAAGTTGCCCCGCTCCAGCCCGAAGCCGCGGAACGAATTAATGTAGCCGCTGACGTCGGCCGCCTTGATCCGCGGTTCGACCGCCGCCGTTAGCGCCGTCATCGTCCCGCCGTAGCTCAGTCCCATCATGCCGATCCGGCCCGGATCGACTTCCTCCCTCGTCTCCAAATAATCGACGCAGCGCTTGATGTCCCAGACGTTCAGCGTCTGAGGATAGAGGCCGAGAATCGAGCCTTTGATGTAATTGATGTCGCAGGCGTCGCGCCGCCCGAACGTATCGTTGCGTTCGCCGAAGCCGCGCAGCTCGGGCATGATCGTCAGAAATCCCGCCTTGGCCAATTGCTCCCCGTAGTTGTAGTTCATCCGCGCGATCGCCTCGTCGTGCTCGGGCTCGGAACGGACGCCGGCCACCGGGTCTTTGCCGAGCGAGACCGGATGCCCGTTGCAGCATATTATGGCGGCGTTCGCCCGGTTCGCTCGCATGTCCTTCGGCCGCAGCACGATGCACGGCACGGACGCGAACTCCTCCGAGTCGAAGACGACCCGCTCGCGGATCAGCTCGCCGTCGGGGACGGCGTACTCGATTTCCGCCGCCAGATCGACCGGCTCCGGGAATTCCCCGAGCAGCTCTAGCAGCTTGGCCAGCGCCTCTTCCCGCCATGCCTTCCACGCCTCCGGTCCCTCTCCCCGGAACGTCATCCGAGGCTGCCACCGCTTCGCACGGTTGATCCAATATTCGGTCATGCCGAAATGTCTGTTGGCCATCGCTGAACCTCTTTTCCTCAATCAAAATAAGTGCCGTTCCGATGCTTGCCCGATACCTTCGCCGATCTCAGCCGTCCCGCGAATCCGGCCGCGGCGCACGCCGACAGCAGCAGCGCCGCGCCGAACAGCGCCGTTGGCCCTCCCTCCTCCAGAAGGAAGCCGCCCAGCAGATTGCCGACCATCCCCGAGAACGAATACAAAACAACGAACAGCGCCGATTGCCCCATAGCCAGCATCCCTTCGGGCAAAATCTCGCGCAAATAGACGGTGACCGCCAAGTAGAGCAGCATCGCTCCGCCGGCGAGCGGCGCCTGAGCCGCCGCCAGCGCATACAACGACGAAAAGCTCAGTAGCGCGAGCCAGGCGCAGACGTACAGCATGGCCGCCAACAGCAGCGCGCGGTCGGCGCCGTAGCGCCGGATGCCGGCCATCCCCAGCAGCAGAAACGGGATTTCGCAAACCGGTTCCAGTACGGACAAGCCCGCTACGGTCAGTTCGTCCGCTCCCAACTGCTTGGCGTTCAGGCTCAGGAAGCTCTCGAATGCCCGTGCCGGCACGGCGGCGAGCGCCGCGAAGGGCAGCAGCTTCCATATCGACGGATGCCGCAACACTCGACCTGCCCGCCGCCAGTCCGCCGCTCCTGCCCGCGGACGACGCCGCTCCTTCATCCCGATCGCGAGCGCAGCTCCCGCCGCCAGCGCCGCCCATTGAAAGACGTGCACTGCGACGAGCCCCGAATCCGACGCGGCCAGTCCCATGCCTGCCGTCAGCAGTACAAAGCCGGCGCTGCCCCACAGCCGGTAACGTCCGAAACCGGCCGTTCCCGCCTCCAGCAGCGTCCAACTGTCCGTCAGCGGCTGCAGCGACGTCGTGCACAATCGCACGGCTACCGCGCAAGCCGCTGCCGCCCATACCGCCGCCGAAGCGTATAGCCCGCCGAGCAGCAATCCCGCTCCTATGAGCAAGGGAGCCAAAACTCGTCGGGACGTGCCGAAGCGGTCGCTTAGCGCCCCCCAGAGCAATTGGCCGAACAGCCCGACGAGCGAGCCGGCCGCCAGCGTTGCGCCGATCTCGGCCATTCCGAGCCCTTTGGCCTGCAGCGTAAGCGGCAGATAGACGGAGACGAACGCGAGCGGAGCGGCGACCAGGAAGTGCAGCGCGGGCAGTCCGCTTAAGCGGCGGGCAGCCTCCGGCTCCCCGCGCTCGGTCGGAGCCGTCTTCATCCTTTCAGCCCCGTCGTGGCGATTCCCTGCATGAAGCGCCGCTGCGCCGCGAAGAAGACGGCCAGCAGCGGAACGACGGACAGCGTCGTCATGGCGATCGCCACGCCGACCTTGCCCGTTCCGGCTTCGTCGAGGAACGTGTTGATCGCGACCGGAACGGTGAATTTCTCAATGCTGCTCAGGAAGATAAGCGGCGTGAAGAAATCGTTGTACGTCCAAGTGAAGCTAAGAATGACGATCGTGATCAGCACCGGGGAGCAGAGCGGCAAAATAATGCTCCAATAAATGCGGAACGTCGAAGCGCCGTCCAGCCGGGCCGATTCGTCCAGATCGAAGGGCAAGCCCATAATGAACTGCCGGATCAGGAAAATATAGAACGCGCCGCCTCCGAAAAACGCGCCGATATAGAGCGCGGCGTACGTATCGATCAGATTCAGGTAATCGAAGATCAGAAACGTCGGCACGAGCGTCACCTGCGTCGGCAGCATCATCGTCGCCAGCAGGGCGACGAACAGCGCGTTCTTGCCGAAGAAGCGCAGACGCGCGAACCCGAAGGCGACCAGCGTCGACGTGAACACGGTGGCGACGACCGACACGATCGTTACGTACGCCGTATTCAGATAGACGCGCGCGAACGTGACGCTGCCCATGAACCGCCAGCCATCCTTGTAATGCTTAAACGTCCAATCGACCGGCCACCATTCGAACGGAATGCGGAAAATGGCCGAAAGCGGCTTGAAGGAACTGACGACGAGCCAATAAAGCGGGAACACGAACAGCAAAGACAGCAGCGACAAAACGACGTACAGCACGACTGTGGCCGCGGCGGAGCGGAACGAGCTGCTTCGCATCAGCGCTTGCCTCCTTTCATCTCGGTCTCATAGAACACCCAGGCGGAGGAAGAGCGCAACGTCAGCAGCGTC
The DNA here is from genome assembly GCF_041641335.1 of Cohnella sp. Classification (NCBI taxonomy): domain Bacteria; kingdom Bacillati; phylum Bacillota; class Bacilli; order Caryophanales; family Paenibacillaceae; genus Cohnella; species Cohnella sp. The sequence goes on from NZ_JBEPYQ010000053.1 coordinate 16,730, forward strand.
AGCAGCAGCACGATCAGGAACAACACCCAAGCGAGCAGCGACGCGTAACCCATGCGGAAAAACTTAAACGCTTCCTCGTACAAATACAGCACGTAGAAATAAGTCGACTGCGCCGGTCCGCCCCGCGTAATGACGAAGCCGTTCGTGAATACCTGCATCGCGTTGATGATACCGAGAATCAGGTTAAACAAGATGACCGGAGTCAGCAGCGGAAGCGTGATCGAGCGGAAGCGCCGCGCCGCGCCCGCGCCGTCCACCTTGGCGGATTCGTACAGCTCGCGGGGAATTTGCTGCAGCCCGGCCAGGAAGATCAGCATCGCCGTGCCGAGCACCCAGGCGTTGATGCCGACGAGCGTGTACAGCGCGTTGTCCGGACTATTGAAAAACTTGACCCTGTCCAACCCGATGCCGGTCAACACGGCGTTGACGACGCCGCTGTCGCTGAAAATCATTTTCCACATGATCGCCACTCCGATGGAGGAGCTGACGAATGCGGGCAAATAGAACACCGTGCGGTAAAAACCGATTCCTCTGATTTTGACGTTCAGCGCCATCGCGGCGAGCAAAGCCGTGCCCAAGTGCAGCGGAACGGACAACAGCGCGTACACCGACGTAATGCGCAGCGACTTCCAGAACACGTCGCTGTCCAGCATCTTCCGGACGTTCTCCGTCCCCGTCCATACCGGCGGCTTCAGAAAGCTGAAATCCGTGAAGGCCAGATAGAGCGACCAGCCCGCGGGAATCAGCATGAACACCAGAAAACCGATGAACCAAGGCCCGATGAACAGATAGCCCTCCAGATGTCTTTTCCACGTTTTACCCATGTGCGGCCAATCCCTTCCGGTATCGTGTACTGGCAATGCGGAGGCGGGGCAGCCTCTTGCGCTCTGCCCCGCCCGGCAAGTTACTTGGCGGCTTCCTGCAGCTTCTCGTTCATCGTCTTCTCCGCTTCCGCGAGGAACCCGTCGATATCGACCTGCTTGAACAAGTACTTCTCGAACGCGGTCTGGAACGCGGCGTTCGCGTCCGGAGCGCCCAGCGGCTGCGCGGGGAGCCAGTATTCGTCCGATCCTTGCTGGGACCGCTTGACGACGTCCAGCATCTCGCTCTCTACGCCGGTTCCTCCGAACACTTCGGCCGACAGGTATTCGAGCGATTCGGCGACGGCGGGTACGCCCGTCTCCACCTTAAGCGTCTTGATTGCGTCCTTGTCGGTAAGCAAGAAGTTGACGAGCAGCAGCGCTTCTTCCTTATGCTTCGTGCGGGCGTCGATGCCCCACAGGCTGGTGGGCACCGGCGGCATCGAGATTTTCGGACCGCTGCCGTCGAACGTCTTCGGCAGCGTCGCGAAGCCGAGCGGATCTTCGGTCATGGCTGCCGTGGACGGAATCACCGATGCGGCCGACAGCGCGGAGGCCAGGTTGCCCGCATCGAACCCGATCGTGTCGCTCGAATCGCGAGGTATCGCGTTTTCCTCCCACAGCTTCTCCGTCCATGTCCAGACGATTCTGGCCTGATCGGGATGCATGCTCGCCTTCGGCGGATTGGAAGCGCCGTCGATCAGCTCCCCGCCCAACTGCTTCATGATAAGCGGGTAAGCTTCCGGCATGTAGAACCAGCCCGCGTCTCCGTACACTTTAGGGTTGGCCTGGTGCACCTTCGACCACTTCTCGCCGAGCGACAGCCACGTTTCGTCGTCGGTCGGAACGGGCACCTGGGCTTCTTCGAACACTTTCTTGTTGTAGACGAGCACGGTAGACGTAATGCCCGACGGCATGCCGATCAGCTTGTCGCCGAACTTGTAGTAAGGAGACTGCATGATCGGGTCCAGCTCGGACAGCGCCGGGATCAACTCCTTGTGCTCGTAGTAATTCAGCAGCACGTCGCTCTGGCCGAACTGCTGCGTCAGGGCGCGGGAGAACATGAACACGTCGGGCGCATTGTCGGTGCTGAGCTGCACGGTCAGCTTGTCGGCATAGCCGTCGAATCCGGAGAACGTCGGCTTCACCGTAATCCAATCGTATTTCTGCTGGAACAGCTTGAACGCCTCTTGCAGCGCGGCGTGGCGAGTGTCGCCCCCCCACCAGCTGATCTCGAGCGTGACCGGATCCTTCTTCTCGGGACTGGCGGGCTCCTGCGATTGCTGCGACGGAGAAGCGGCGGACGGGGACGGGGAAGACGAGGCTTCGCCACCCGACTTGGACGAACAAGCGCCCAATACTGCGGATAACAGGACGAACAGGGCGAGAATCGCCGGCAATGCGAACCGTTTGTTGCTGAACATGGATCAAGACCCCTCTCTTGAATGAAGTGACGTTAGGGCGAACCCCTTGCGTCTGGCTTTCAGTCTACAAAAATCGATATTCGCGTTCTTCTGCAAATCGGTTGCTTAACGATGGTATTTTATCGACTTGCCGGCGGCCGGAGGATACGATTTTGCGCACATGGCTGGGAGAGACGCCGACGTTGCACTTGAACAAGCGGTTGAAGTTCGAGAGGTTGTGAAAGCCGCATTCGTAAGCGACGTCGACGATTTTCCGGTCCGAGCTTTCCAGCAGGCGGACGGCGTTCGACAGCCTGACTTTGATCAAGTACTCCATCGGGGATACGCCGAGAGCCTGCTTGAACACCGCGCTGAAGCGGGCGGGGCTTAAGTAGACGCGGTCGCTGAGCGTCTTGAGATCCCATTCCCGGGCGTAATGCCGCTCCATCAGCTCCAGCGCGTCGCGGATTTTCTCCAGTCGCCCTTCCGGCGTGCTGCCTGCCCTTGCGCCGCCGACGGAAGCGAGCCTGCGGCAATCCCTCGCGACATAGGCGAGAAATCGCAGCAAGTGAGAGCGCACGACGGAAATATGAGATACCGCCTTATGCTCGTCTTCCTTCTGGAGCGTCAGCAGAATCGCCCGCAGCGTCTCGATCCGGGGATGATTGCGCGAGATCAGATGGCCGTAGTGCACGCCGAGCTCCCGGAACGGGGACAGCAGCGCGGGATCGTACCGGAGATCGGCCAGAAACCAATCCGGACTGAACGTGATGACGAGCATTTGCAGATTTTCCCGTTCGTACGCGCGATGCAGATCGTTGGCTCCGATAAGCAAAATGTCCCCTTGGCGAAACTCGACCGTTTTGCCGTTAATGTGGTAGTATCCTCTCCCCCGCTTGACCAGATTGATTTCCAGCACGTCGTGCCAATGCAGCCGCCGATACTGGGGAGCGATGCCGGACGACTCCGTGACGAGAATCGGATAATCCGCATCGAGCTTGCAGTCGTCCCTCGGAATTCGCCCCGCCGATGATTCGCTCATACGCAGCACCTCCAAATAGGCTTAACGACTCCGTCTTTGCGCACAATCGTCAATTCCCGAATGGTCCGCCTTCCGCTTGCCGATAGACCGATTCGCCGGCCACTACCGTCTCGACGATGCGGACCGACGCGTCTTCCCCGCTTCGCTCGCATTCGAACAGCGTCAGATTGCCCTGAAGGCCGGGCTCAAGACGCCCGAAGTCCTGCCACCCCATTGCCTTGGCCGGGCGTTCGGTCACAAGCGCGATCGCATCCGCCAGCGAATATCGCAGCGTGCCGACCAACGTCTCGATTCCCTTCTCCAGCGTGGATGCGGAGCCGGCAAGAATGCCGGGATCGTCCGCCAAATACAGCCGACCGTCCTCGCGAAGCACGACCCGCTCTCCGATCTCGCCTTTGTACTCTCCGGGCGGCATGCCCGCTAGACTGACGCAGTCGCTGACGACGAACGCCTGCTCCCCCTTGGCGCGCAGCATCGCCTTCAGCGTAGATAGCGGCAAATGATGCCCGTCGGCAATGAACCCCGAGATCAGGCGCTCATCGGCCAGCTGCTCCCACAAGTAGTTCGGGTGGCGAGGCAGCATTAGATGGCTGCCGTTGCCCAGATGCGTCGACATCGACGCTCCCGCTTCGGCGGCGGAGGCGATCTGCTCGCCGCTCGCGGCGCTGTGCCCGATGCTGACGACGATGCCCCGGCCGGCGAGCTCGCGAACGAACGGAATCGCGCCCTCCCTCTCGGGAGCCAGCGTCACCAGCACGATTCTCCCTCCGGCGCTCCGCTGCAGCCTTTCGAACTCCTCCGGGTCCGGATCGCGGACTTGCCTCGCGTCATGAGCTCCCCTCGGCCCCCGCTCGCCGGACAAATACGGCCCTTCCATATGAATACCGCCGATCGTCCTTCCGAGCGGCGTCGGCTCCGCAGCCGCTTCCGCGATCGCCGCCATCGCCCGGTTCATCCGTTCGAAGCTGCCGGTAATGACCGTCGGCAGGTAGCGGGTCACTCCTTTCGTCCATAAGTACCGGGTCGTCCGGTCAACGTCCTCCAGCGTCGTCCGCTGCCCGTTGAAATCTCCGCCGTTGGCCCCGTTCACCTGCAAGTCGATCCACCCGGCGCTGATCCAGGGCAAATCTTCTTTCTCTTCCGTACACGCCACGGACAAGATGACGCCGTCCTCGATCCGCACCTCCACCGCTTGCCCGTTCGCCGCCCTGCCCTGCCAGCAGCCGCTTCCCGTCGCCGCGCTCATGTGCGGATCGGCAGCAGCGACGCCGATTCCGGGTCGAGGAACAGCGACCAGTCGGCATGCCGTTTCAAAATGGTGGCGGGAATATCCGGGGTGATTTCGTTGCCGAGCGCACTTGAAACCGCTTTCGCCTTGGCCGAATGGGGAACGCAGGAAATGATTTTACGACAGCTCATAATGGCGCTTACCGTCATCGTGATCGCTTGTTCCGGCACCTCCTCCAACGAACCGAACCACCCCTCCCGAACCTGCTGGCGCTTGCACGCTTCGTCCAAAGCGACGATCTTGTACGTCTGCCCCGCTTGAAAGTCCGCAGGCGGGTCGTTAAAGGCGATATGCGCGTTCTCGCCGATGCCGATCAGTCCGAGATCGAACGGCGCTTTAGCGGCTTCCGCTTCCAGCTTCGCGATGACCGCCTCCGGCTCGCCTTCTCCGTCGACCAGGTGCGCGCTCCCGATCGGCACCTTGGAGAGGAAGCGTTCTCGCAAGTACCGGCGGAAGCTGGCCGGATGCTCGGCCGGAAGGGCGATGTATTCGTCGAGGTGGAACATTTCCACCAGCCGCCAGTCGACGGGCTGCCGAACGAAGCTGTCCAGAAATTGAAACTGCGACGCACCGGTCGATAGGACGAGCCGGGCCTTTCCTTTGCTCTCGATGCAGGCGTTCAGCCAAGCCGCGGCCGCCTCGGCCGCTCTGGCTCCAAGCTCTTCCGGATTGCTCAAGATGTTGATTTGCAAGCTGTTCACTCCTTGAAATAAACGATAGTAATCGATTGCTTTTTGCTGAAAAAAGGGCGTCGCCTCCTTGCTTAAAGGCGGCGAACGGAATTGCGCTCTACCAGCCTGGGCTGCAAAATCAGCTCTCCCGGTTGATTGACTTCGTTGTCCATCCATTCCATCAGCATGCGGCAGGCCATTCGACCCATCTCGTATTTCGGTTGCTCGATCGTCGTCAGCGCCGGAGACACGATGCCGGCGAAGTCGAGATTATCGAAGCCGATGACCGAGATGTCCTCGGGCGACCGTACGCCCTGGGTCATCAGCTCGTTCAGCACGCCGAACGCGGTCATGTCGTTGCAGGCGAAGATTGCAGTCGGCCAAGGCTTCTTGCGCAGCAGACGCTCCGCCAGCCGTTTGCCGTTCTCGAACTCGCCGATCGTCTGGGAGGCGAGCTCTCCGTCTTCCTGTTTGCCTCGGGAGACGATCAAGCGGTCTTCTCCGACGGGCAAGCCGTGCTCCTCCATCGTCTCCAGGAAGCCCTGGTAAATTTGCTTGCGGCTGGGCAGACTGAGCGGAGCGGTCAAGTAGGCGATATCGCGGTGTCCCTGGTCAATCAGGTAGCGCGTGCCGATTCTTCCCCCTTTGCGATAATCGAAGTTGATCTGGAAAGCTGCGAAGTCGTCGATCGTCTGGTCGATGGAGACGACTTTCAGACCGCTCTTCATGTAGCTCTTCAACTCCTCGTTGCCGTCGGAGACGGAAGAGAGGATCACGCCTTTAACCTGCTTCTCGAACAGCGTCGTCAGATGGCTCATCTCCAGCTCCGGGCTTTGCTGCGAGTTGCAGAGCAGCACGTGGTAGCCTTTCTCGCTGGCCACCTCCTCGATTCCCGAGACGACGGCGGAATAGAACGGATTGGTGATCGACGGAATAATGACGCCGATCGTCGACGTCTTGTTCGTCTTCAGCTGCCTTCCGATGCTGTTCGGATGGTAATTCATCTCCCGCGCCGTCTCCCGGATGCGCTTGGCCAGCTCGGCCCGCACGGGATACTTGCTGTTGCTCAGCACGCGGGACACCGTCGCGGCGGAAATGTTCATTCGCTTGGCGATGTCGTATATGGTGGTCGGCTTCTGCAAAGTTCACACTCCCGTTTTGATGATTAGCCCGATTATAACCCGGTTTTTTTCGTTTAGCAATCGATTTCTTTATCTATTGCTGGAACAATCGATTTTTCTGTAAGTATCAATAAGCAATCGATTGCTTTATTGTGTATTTTCAATAGGATCACAGGCAGCCTCTCGTCTCCTTTCTCCATTTCACGCTATCCCCTTCCGTCAGTCTGTCGCTTCCTCCCCGTCCGCTTTCCACTTCTTTGTCGCTTTCCACTTCTTTGTCGCTATCCCCTTCCGTCAGTTCTCCTCAGTACCGCATCTCCCTTTCGCGCCTTTTACCCATATCCCTTTCCATCAGTTCGTTCTATCATTCTTTGCGTCTTTTGTCGCTATCCCCTTCCGTCAGTTCTGCCCAGCATCATACCTCCTCTTCACGCCTTTTGCCGCTATCCCTTTGAATCAGTTGAAAGTCACGTCCGTTGATCGCAGATTCATCATTCTTCCACAGTCGCCTATCCTGAACTCACGAAGTCTGGAGGCCGTTCCCGATCCGACAGACTGACTCCGGCCTCATGTCTCAAACTGAATCATTGGGATACCCAGCAAGCTGCTGAATACTAATTCACAGCCGTGAGGATGATCAACTGCATGAGACGGGAAAGCCAGCTTATCGCTAAACGCGACAACCAGATTTCTGAGCTGCCGGGATACCGACAAATGGAGGACATGTCATGGCCGATCTCGCAGGAGTCGTACGATCAACCTGATTGGACGGGATACCGGTAAAAGAGCGAAAAAGGCGCTGCGTACGTATTCGAGAATGTGGCGCAGACAAGCTGAGTGGATGGGATAGTGGCAAAAGAGGCAGAGAACGATAAAACCCGCCGCCGGATCTTTACTACATCCTCATTTCACATTGGGTATTCCAAGCCAAAACGGTCTTTGTCGCCCTCTAGACGCAAAATCGATTTTTTGTAGGAGGCGACTCCGTATAGCGGATTTTGTACTTTCTGAACTGCTCAAAAAGCGGCAAAGACGGTTCCGGGATGCGGTTCCCTGTGCCGTCTTTGCCGCTTTTTCGTTATGCCTCATCCTCGTCCGTCTCTCTCGTCCGCGACCGCCTCGGACCGCTGCGACTAAGAGCTCTGCCTTCAGTCGCCGGATGGAGACGCCGCAGCTTCCCTGGTTTGCCTGAGCCACGTCCGCTCCTTCTCCGTCAGCTCCGCCTGTTCCAGCAGCTCGGGGCGGCGGACCAGCGTGCGCTCCAGCGACTGCTGCCTCCGCCACTTCTCGATCTCGGCATGATGGCCGGACAGCAGGGCGTCCGGCACCTTCCAGCCTCTGAACTCCGCCGGCCGCGTATAATGCGGATATTCCAGCAGACCGTCGCTGAACGAATCGGTGACGGCCGACTGCTCGTTGCCGAGCACGCCCGGCAGCAGCCGGACGACGGCGTCGGTGACGACCATCGCGGGCAGCTCCCCGCCGGTCAGCACGTAATCCCCGACCGACAGCTCGTCCGTCACCAGATGCTCGCGAATGCGCTCGTCGTAACCTTCGTAATGGCCGCATATGAAGATCAGATGCGACTCCTCGGACAACTCTCGAGCGATTTCCTGAGTGAACGGCCGGCCCTGCGGACACATCAAAATAATGCGCGGCTTCCTCGCTTCTTCCCCGTCTTCCGCTTGCCGCTCCAGCACATGCTCGACCGCGCCGAAGATCGGCTCGGCCTTGAGCACCATGCCTCCTCCGCCCCCGTACGGGGTATCGTCGACCGTATTGTGCTTATTGTTGGCAAAATCGCGAAAATTAAGCGTGTTCAGCGACACGATTCCTTTGTCCTGCGCCTTGCCCAGAATGCTCGAGCCGAATACGCCCGCGAACATTTCCGGGAACAGCGTTAGTACGTCTATCCGCATGCTAGAGCAGCCCTTCCATCAGGTGGACTTTGATTTTGCGAGCGGCGACGTCGACGTCGAGCACAACGTCGTCGATGACCGGCAGCAGCAGCTCCTTGCCCTTGGGCATTTTCACGACCCAGATGTCATTCGCCCCCGGAGACAACGTATCCGTAACCGTGCCGAGCAACTCGCCTTCCTCCGTAAACACCTCGCAGCCGACGATATCGCGGACGTAATATTCGCCTTCTTCGAGAGGCACGCGATCTTCCTCGGGCACCTTCAGTTCCCAGCCCTTGTATTTCTCGACGTCGTTGATGTTGTCGAATCCTTTGATTTTCACGACGTACATCTTCTTCTGCTCGCGCGCCGAGACGATCTCGACCGTAATCGGGTTGCCGGCTTCCGGCGGAATCAACAGCAGCCGGTTGCCCGCCTTGAACCGCACCTCCGGAAAGTCCGTCTGCGGCCAAACCTTCAGTTCTCCCTTGATTCCGTGCGTGTTGACGATTTTCCCTACGTTAAGCAAACGCCCTTCCGACATGCAACTAACTCCTTCCATTCTGCGCCAATCCTCTGATCTTATCATATCCCATCGGCTGCCGCGATCGCAAACGGCGCTTGCGCATCTCGCGAACCTCCGCCCGAGCGCTTCCCTTGCACGTATGCTGGACCTTCCCCCACGCTATGCAAAAGGCCGCACCATGCTGACGCACGGTACGGCCTCCTAGCCTATTATTCCGAGACAATATCCACGATGACGCGCTTCCGCTCCTTCACGGCGGCGGAAGAGACTACTGTACGCAGCGCCTTGGCGATGCGTCCCTGCTTGCCGATAACTTTGCCGACATCGTCGGGGTGCACGGAAAGCTCGTACACCAGGCCTCTCGCGTCTTCCCTGACCTGAATCTGCACGTCTTCCGGGTGATCCACAAGCGCCCGGGCGATAACCCGAATCAATTGTTCCATGGCTCAGCCCTCCGGTTAGAGACTGCATTGAAATCAAGTATCGCTCATTTCGCCGCAGCTCCTTGGAGACTGCATCGAAATCAAGTATCGTTAATTTCACCGCAGCTCCTTAGTGACAGGATTACTTCTGGAGCTTGGATTCGTGGAACTTCTTCAAAACGCCGGCTTTGCTGAGCAGGTTGCGAACGGTATCGGAAGCTTGCGCGCCGTTTTGCAGCCATTTCAACGCTTTTTCCTCGTCGATCTGTACTTGAGCCGGTTGAGCTACCGGATTGTACACGCCGATTTCTTCAATAAAACGACCATCGCGCGGGGAACGGGAATCCGATACGACTACGCGATAGAACGGTGCTTTGTGAGCGCCGATCCGTTTCAAACGAATGCGAACTGCCATGTGACTTTCACCTCCTTGACAAGAGTAGGAATGGAGAATCCTGTTCGCTTAGAACGGGAACTTCATGTTTTTGCCTTTGCCTCCGAACATGCCCTTGAGCGCCTTCATGCCGCCCTTCGGACCTTTCGGACCCATCATGCCGGAAAACTGCTTCATCATCTTCTTCATGTCCTCGAACTGCCTGAGCAGCCGGTTGACGTCGGCCAGCGTCGTGCCGCTTCCCGCGGCGATCCGCTTGCGCCGGCTGTAATTGATGATGTCCGGTTTCTGCTTCTCCGCCTTCGTCATCGACTTGGCGATCGCTTCCGTGCGGGCGATCTGCTTCTCGTCGATCTTGAAATTCGGATTGTTCTTGACCTTGCTCATGCCCGGAAGCATGTCGAGCAGTTGATCGAGCGGCCCGAGCTTGCGGACCTGCTCCATCTGCTCGAGGAAATCGTCGAAGGTGAACTCGGCGGTGCGCATCTTGCGCTCCATCTCGGCCGCCTTCTCCGCGTCCATGTTCGTCTGCGCCTTCTCGATCAGAGACAGCATGTCGCCCATGCCGAGAATCCGCGAAGCCATCCGGTCCGGATGGAACGCTTCGAGCTGGTCGATCTTCTCGCCCGTGGAGGCGAATTTGATCGGACAGCCGGTCACCGCTTTGACCGATAGCGCCGCGCCGCCGCGCGTGTCGCCGTCGAGCTTCGTCAAAACGACGCCGGTCAGCGCGAGCTGCTCGTGGAAGCTCTTGGCCACGTTGACCGCTTCCTGCCCCGTCATCGCGTCGACGACGAGCAACACTTCGTCGGGCTTCACTGCGGAGTGGATGTCCTTGATCTCCTGCATCAGCTCTTCGTCGATCTGGAGACGACCCGCCGTATCGATCAGGACGTAATCGTTACCCTTCTCTTTCGCCAGCTGCACGCCTTGCTTCGCGATCTCGACGGGACTGATCTTGTCTCCGAGAGAGAACACCGGAGCGCCGATCTGGCCGCCGAGCACTTCGAGCTGCTTGATCGCCGCCGGACGGTAAATGTCGCCCGCGACGAGCAGCGGCTTATGGTTCTGGGACTGCAGCAGCTTCGCGAGCTTGCCCGTCAGCGTCGTCTTACCCGCGCCCTGGAGGCCGGCCATCAGGATGACCGTCGGAGGCTTGTTCGCCTTCGCCAGCTTCTCCTGCGTGCCGCCCATCAGCTCGGTCAATTCCTTGTTGACGATGTCGATGATCACCATCGCGGGCGTAAAGCTCTTCTGCACTTCCTGCCCGGTCGCGCGCTCCTTCACCTTGGCGATGAAGTCTTTGACGACCTTGAAGTTAACGTCCGCCTCCAGCAAGGCGAGGCGCACCTCGCGCATCGCTTCGTTGACGTCGTCCTCCGAGACTTTGCCGCGGCCTTTCAGTTTCCCGAATACGTTCTGCAGCCGGGTTGTCAATCCTTCGAATGCCATCTTCCCATCCCTCCTTCGGAACGGTTATTGTTCATCTTCTGTCCGACGGTCGCCTTCGCGGCGAACTCCGTCACTCCGCGCTTCTCAGCAAAGCCGCAGTGCGAGAGAGTGTCTGGCGCCATTCCGCGGGCAATCCGGCGATCTGCTCTTCCAGCAGGTCGATTCCGGCGATCAGGCGGCTGTGTCTTGCGGCCAGCCCGAGCTTCGCTTCGTACTCCTCCAGCACCTGCCCGGCGCGCTTCAAGTGCTCGTACACCGCCTGCCGGCTGATCCGGAAGTCCGCGGCGATCTCGCCCAGTGTATAGTCATCGTGAAAATAACATTTCAGAAACGTCTGCTGCTTGTCAGTTAACAAAGGTCCGTAAAAATCAAACAACACATTGATTCGGTTCGTCTTCTCGAGCGCGTTCTCCCCGTTCACAATGGCTGCTCCCCCTCATTCCCATGCGACGCGATGCGAATTCCGACGTATGTTTCGTCCCGCATCTCCGCGCTTGCGGTGTCAAGGAAAAACACTTTACAACCTAATCACATTGCCTATCATACCGAAAACAAAATAGGATGTCAAGGTGAATACCTTAACAGGACATTACATTAACAATCTTTTTGCAAAGTACATGGCTAAATTTCGCAGCTGTAGGGTAGAGATGCGGAGAGAGTACGATATGTACGGCTCGGCATAGCGTGTGCGATGGCGGGCGGTACAGGGATGAGCAACATTATGCTCTTCGGTGCGGTACAGGGGTGAGCAACATTATGCTCTTCGGTGGCGGTACAGGGGTGTGAGACTTCACTTCTAGTTCACGAGGTAATCCCATGCCCGCATTTGGAAATAAAGCGGATTTCCTACTTTATTTTCGGGTGCCGGTCGGATTCTGTGCGTTTAAAGCGGATTTCCCGCTTTATTCTGGAGAAAATCAGCTTTTCCTAAATTTAAAGCGGGGAATCCACTCTGTTTTCTTTAAAATGGTCGGCTTGCCAAAAATAAGGTGGATTTTCTGCTCTAGCCCAAGTCGTCCATCTACCCCCTCCTCGTTAACCCCCTCTTTTCTTGCTTTTTTGGGAGACGTCTACCTCTCTGCCTTTGTCCCATCCGGATTCTCCAAACAACGGACTTTTTGAACATTCTCTCTAACAGAGAAAAGGAGCTTGCACCCCTTTAGGGATACTCGCTCCTTAACTTCATCAGCCAACTTCCTGCAACTGTGAATTCGGCTCTTGTTCGCGTCTATGATCCTACTCCATGCTTCAGCTACCGCGAATCGTTGTCCTCTTCTGTCTCCTCGGTACCGGCCATGCCCGCGAACAGGGCGTGGACGAATTGGTCGGCGTCGAATTCCTGCAGGTCGTCCATCTTCTCGCCGAGGCCGACGAACTTGACCGGCAGCTCCAGCTCGTTGCGGATCGCGATGACGATGCCGCCCTTGGCCGTGCCGTCCAGCTTCGTCAGCACGAGTCCGGTCACGCCGCTCTTCTCGCCGAACAGCTTCGCCTGCTGCAGCGCGTTCTGCCCGGTCGTACCGTCCAGCACGAGCAGCGTCTCATGCGGAGCGCTCGGAATTTCCCGCTGAATGACGCGGTGAATCTTCGCCAGCTCCTCCATCAGATTATGCTTGTTCTGCAGACGGCCGGCCGTGTCGCAGATCAGCACGTCGACATTGCGCCGCTTCGCTTCCTGTACCGCGTCGAACATGACCGCCGCCGGATCCGCGCCCGAGCCCTGCTTGACGACGTCCACTCCGACGCGTCCGCCCCACACTTCGAGCTGCTCGATCGCACCCGCGCGGAACGTGTCGCCCGCGGCGAGCAGCACGCTTTTGCCCTGCTGCTTGTAGCGCCAGGCGAGCTTGCCGATCGTCGTTGTCTTCCCGACTCCGTTGACGCCGACGAACAAAATAACCGTAATGCCGTTCGGATTCTCCTTCAGCCCGACTTCGTCGCCGGAGCCTCTCAGCATCTCGACGAGCTTCTCGGACAATATCGGCTGCAGCTCGGACGGCTCTTCGATCTTGCGCTTCTTCACCTCGTCGCGCAGCTCGTCGATCAACGCCATGACCGTGTTTACGCCGACGTCGGCTCCGATCAGAATTTCTTCGAGCTCTTCGAAAAACTCCTCATCAATCTTTTTCCGACGGCTGAACAGCTCGCCAACCTTGCCCACGAGCGCGTCCCGCGTCTTCGCCAGACCGTCGCGGAATTTGCTTGTTACCGCCTCCGTCCTGGACGCGATCGTTTCCTTTAATCTTTTGAAAAAACCCATTATCGTTCCTCCAACCCTGTCGCGTTTGCGCCGATGAGCACGGCGTTTGCAGCTAACGGTCCCGCTCGCCGTTGTTCCTCCGAACCGCCCGGTCCAACCTCAGCTAACGGCCTGCCAGACCGTTACTTCGCCAACAATCCCGCTCTAACCCCTGTTAACGGTCTGACAGACCGGTTATTCCGCCGAACGTCCGGCTCTAGCCTCAGCTTACGGTCTGGCAGACCGCTAATTACCATCACGGACTCTTTTACCTGCGATAGCGGTCCGCTAGACCGTTAAGCTTGCAGCCCCAGACTTACGTAACGAATGCCCCATCGCCGGCCCTAAGCCGTCGCGATCATATCGTCCGTTTCTTCCAGGCGAACCGATACGAGCTTCGATACGCCGCCTTCCTCCATCGTCACCCCGTACAGCACGTCGGCTTCCTCCATCGTGCCTTTGCGGTGCGTAACGACGATAAACTGCGTCGAATCCGAAAACTCGCGCATGTACTGCGCGTAACGAGCCACGTTCGCCTCGTCCAATGCCGCTTCGACCTCGTCCAGCACGCAGAACGGCACAGGCTTGACGTGCAGAATCGCGAACAACAGCGCGATCGCGGTCAGCGCCCGCTCTCCCCCCGACAGAAGCTGCAGGTTCGTCAACTTCTTGCCCGGAGGCTGCGCGACGATGTCGATGCCCGTGTCGAGCGGCTTGTCCGGCTCGGCCATGATCAGATCCGCGCGGCCGCCGCCGAACATGCGCGAGAAGACGACGACGAAATGCTTGCGAATCTCCTCGAACGTCGTGCGGAACCGCTTGGACATCTCCTCGTCCATCTCGCGGATAATGCCGTGCAGCTTGGTCTTCGCCTCGATCAGGTCGTTCTCCTGAGCCGCCAGGAAGTCGTAGCGCTCCGATACGCGTTTGAACTCCTCGATGGCGCCGAGATTCACGTCCCCAAGCGACGAAATTTTGCGCTTCATGTCGCGGACCTCGTTCTGGGTGCCGACGACGTCTTCCGGAATCGGATAGCGCTCCTTCGCCAGCTCGAAGCCGATCTCGTACTCCTCCGTCAGCTTCCGAAGCAGGTTGTCCAGCTCCACGTCCATCCGGTTGACGGCAATCTCAGCCTGCCTCAAGCTCTCGTCGACGTTTCGCAGCTTCGCGCGCTGGTCCTTCGTCTCGCCTTCCTTGCGCTCCAGCTCCCGCTGCTTCTCAGCGCGATCGGCCCGCTTGAACTCGAGGTTCTCGGTCAGCTGCTTCTTGCGGATGCGCAGATCGTTAAGCTTCTCCCGCTGCTCGACCGACTCCTGCAGCGTTCGCTCCGCCTCTGCTTCGTTATGCTCAAGAGACTCTCTGAACTGCTTGATCTCGCCCGTCAGGCGGCCCAAGTCCGACTTGTGGCGGCCTAGCTGCTCGTCCAGCGAAGCGCGATCCTGCTCCATCCGCGCGATCGCGACCTTGAGTTCGGTCAGCGCGGCCTGCAGCTCTTCCTTCGCGGACGCGCTCTTGCGGCGCAGTTCCTCCGCTTCTCGTATCCGCTCCTGAATGCGCTGCTCTTCGCCCGTCAGCTCGGCCAACCGCTTCTCGGCCTCTTCCTTGCTCGCGGCCAGCGCTCCCGCCTCCGCGGCGAAAGCCGCTTTCTCGCCGTCCGTCGCGGCACGCTGCTCTTCCAGCAGCCGCTCCTCCTGCTCGAACTGGGCGCTTTCTGCGGATACCTGCTGCTCCCGCAGACGCTCCTGCTCTCCCTGACCGCGGAGCTGCTCGATGTTTTGCGCAACCTGGGCCAATTCCTTCTTCAGGTCGTCGACCGAAGCCCGCGCGTTCTCGCGAGCTTTCTCCGCCTCCGCGATCTCGCGCTCCAGCTCCTCGAGCTGCCGCTGGCGTCCGAGCAGATTGGCCGACTTCTTCTGCAAACTCCCCCCCGTCATCGAACCGCCCGCGTTAACGACGTCACCGTCGCGAGTCACGACTCGGTAACGGTACTGCAACCTGGAAGCAATGCGGTTCGCCTGCTCCAGCGTCTCGGAGATGAGCACGTTGCCGAGCAAGCTGCCGACGATCGCTCCGTACTTCGGCTCGAAGCCGACCAGCTCGGCCGCGACGCCGATAAAGCCTTCCGCCTGCTCCACCGTACGCCGGTCGCCGTCGGAAATCGACCGCGCCCGGATCACGTCGAGTGGCAAGAACGTCGCCCGGCCGGACTGACGCTGCTTCAAGTGGGCGATCGCCGCCCGCGAGCTCTTCTCGTCCTCCATGACGATATGCTGGAGCGCCGCGCCAAGCGCGGTTTCGATCGCCGTCTCCAGATGGCCGGGCACGCTGACGAGCTCCGCGACGGCGCCGTGCACGCCGTGCAGCGAACCGCGCTTGGACGCTTTCAGCACTTCGCGGACGCCGTGCTGGAAGCCGTCATAGTCGTTTTGCAGCTCCTTGATCGTATCGCGCCGCGAGACGAGCGCTTCTCTGCGCTGCTCGTGCCGCCGCACCGACACCTGGGCCTCCTCCAGCTTGCGTTGAACTTCCGAAGACCTGGCTCCCTCGGCCACGTAGCGGTCGCGAACTTCATGCAGCGTGCGGGTTACTTCGGCGAGCTTCTGCTCCAGCCGCTCCCGCTTCGCGCCGAGCGCTTCGAACTGCTCGCGCCACTTCGCTTCCTCTTCCGCGATCCGCGACATCCGCCGCTCCAGCACCTCGCGCTGGCCTTCCCCGTAGCGAATGTCGTTGCGCGACTGCGCCATCGCGTTCAGCGTATCGAACAGCTCGGCCTTCAGCCGCTCCTCGACTTCGGTGCTGCCGTCGGCCAGCGCCAGCCGGTCCTCTTCCTCCGCCAGCTTCGCCAGCGACGTTGCAAGCTCGGCGTCCAGCGCGCCGCGCTTCGCCTGCAGCTTCTGAGCTTCCTCCGTCGACAAGGCGAAGCGCTCCTCCGCGGATGCCAGCGATTGCCGCAACCCGTCGCGGGTGCGCTCCAGATGACCGCGGCGCTCGTTCAGCAGCTCGACGAAGCCTTCGGTTTTCTCCGTCTCTTCGCTGCAGCGCAGAAGCTCGTCCTGCAGCTTCTCGAGCAGTTCCTCGAGCTGCGCGAGCGTCAGCCGCTCCTCTTCCAGCAGCGCGTCGTGCTTGCTCACGAAGGTCGACAAGCCCGTCTGCTCCTCGCGAAGGGCGCTCAGCCGCTCGCTCGTCTGCGTCCACGATGCGTGAACGCCTTCGATCTGGTGAACGTACAGCGCGATTTCTTTGCTTTTCAATTCTTCCTTAAGCGTCTTGTACATTTCGGCTTTGGCCGCCTGATCTCTTAGCGGCTCGATCTGGCCGTTCAACTCGCTGACGAGATCGTGGATCCGCAGCAGGTTGTTCTCGGTATCCTCCAGCTTCTTCTGGGCTTCCTTCTTCCGGCTCTTGTATTTCACGATGCCCGAAGCTTCCTCGAAAATCCCCCGGCGGTCTTCCGAACGCGTACTCAAAATCTCTTCGATTCGGCCTTGTCCGATGATCGAATAAGCTTCCCGGCCGATCCCGGTATCCATGAACAGCTCGGTTATATCCTTCAGCCGGCAAGGCTGCTTGTTGATCAGGTATTCGCTCTCCCCGTTGCGGTGGACGCGGCGGGTGACCGTGACTTCGCTGAAATCAAGCGGCAGCGCCTTGTCCATGTTGTCCAAGGTAAGCGACACTTCGCCGAAATTGACTGCCTTGCGGGAGTCGCTTCCCGCGAAAATAATATCCTGCATGTTGCCGCCGCGCAGCGACTTGGCGCTCTGTTCCCCGAGCACCCAGCGGATGCCGTCGGAGATATTGCTCTTGCCGCTGCCGTTCGGCCCGACGACGGCGGTAATGCCGCGAACGAATTCGAGTTCGGTGCGGTCCGCGAACGACTTAAACCCAGTCAGCTCGATTCTTTTCAAAAACATAAGGACGGTTTCTCCTCTCGAGTCGGTAGGTCATCTTGAATCCTGTTTCGCAAACGACGCCAACGCTTGGGAAGCGGCTTGCTGCTCCGCTTCCTTCTTCGAACGTCCGATCCCTTTGCCCAGCTGCCGATCGCCTACCCCGACAACGGCGATAAATTCCTTATCGTGGGCGGGTCCTTTCTCCTCGACGATGCGATAGTCGAGAGCGCCCATGGACAACTGCTGGATTTTCTCCTGAAGCTCCGTTTTGTAGTCCTTCATCGGCGCCTGGCCGTTCCGGGGCAGCTTCGCGAACATGTGCCGCTCCAGGAACGCCCGCACGGCTTCCAGCCCTTGATCCAAATACAGCGCTCCCAGGAACGCTTCGAAAGCGTCCGCCAGCAGCGACGGTCGGGTGCGTCCTCCCGTCTGCTCCTCCCCTTTGCCCAGCAGCACGACCTGCCCGAATTCGAGCGCCTCGGCAAAACGGACAAGCGACGGCTCGCAGACGATGCTCGCCCGCAGACGGGTCAATTCCCCCTCCGGAGAATCCGGATAGAGCCGGTATAAATATTCGGACACGGTAAGCTGCAGCACGGCGTCTCCCAGAAACTCCAGCCTCTCGTTGTCCGGAATGCGCACGCCCCGCTGCTCGTTTACGTACGAAGTATGCGTAAACGCCTGCTTCAACAGCGCGGGATTGCGGAAGGTCAAATCGATGCGCTGCTGCAATCGTTGAAATCCGTCCTTCATGAACCGTCACCTCGATCGCGCCTCATACACAACCGACGCAGACGGCTAATGCCGCCTGCGTCGACGTTCACGCGCACTTTTTGAACTTGCTTATCTTCAAATGGATTACATTAATCTTCGAACTTGCGCATGATGATCGTGGCATTGTGTCCGCCGAAGCCGAAGGAGTTGGACAGCGCCACTTGAACGTCCGCATTGCGCGGCTTGTTCGGCACATAATCCAGATCGCATTCCGGATCCGGCTGGTCAAGGTTAATCGTCGGAGCAATAACGCCGTTCTTCAGCGTCAACCCGAGAATAACCGCTTCCACGCCGCCCGCCGCGCCGAGCAGATGTCCGGTCATCGACTTCGTCGAGCTGACGGCCAACTTGTAAGCATGGTCGCCGAACGTCTTCTTGATCGCCGTCGTCTCGGACTTGTCGCCCGCTCCCGTCGACGTGCCGTGCGCATTAATGTATTGAATCGACTCGGGATCGATCCCCGCGTCCTTGATCGCTTTCTTCATGCAGCGAGCCGCTCCGTCCGGATCTGGATCCGTCATATGATAAGCGTCGCCGCTCATGCCGTACCCGATCACCTCGGCATAGATCCGGGCCCCTCTGGCTTTGGCATGTTCGAGCGATTCCAGAATGAGCACGCCCGAGCCTTCCCCCATGACAAACCCGTCGCGGTCGACGTCGAACGGACGGCTCGCCTTCTCGGGCTCGTCGTTGCGGGTGCTCATCGCCCTCATCGCGCAGAAACCGGCCATGCCGATCGGACGGATCGTCGCTTCCGCGCCTCCGCAGATCATGACGTCGGCGTCGCCGCGCTGAATCGTCTTAAAGCTGTCGCCGATCGAGTGCGTCCCGGTAGCGCAAGCGGATACGGCCGCGGTGTTCGGTCCTTTCGCGCCCGTGATCATCGAGATTTGGCCGCTGGCCATGTTCGCGATCATCATCGGGATAAAGAACGGGCTCACCCGCCGCGGACCTTTCTCCATCAACGTCGTATGCTGCTCTTCCCAAGTGCCTAGGCCGCCGATTCCGGAGCCGACGATGACGCCAACCCGCTCGGGGTCGGCATTTTCACCGATCGCCAGTCCCGCGTCTTCGATCGCGAGCTTGCTCGCGGCCACGCCGAACTGCACGAACCGGTCCATCTTCCGGGCTTCTTTCTTATCGATATTATATAGGCTAGGATCGAAACCCTTAATTTCTGCCGCAATCTTGGTTGTATATTCCGTCGTATCGAAAGCTTCGATCTGACTGACTCCTGATTTGCCGTCGAGCAAGTTGCTCCAGAACGTAGGCAAGTCGGTGCCGAGGGACGTGACGACCCCCATTCCTGTAACAACGACGCGCTGTGTCAAAACCTATTCACCTCTTCAGGCTATATCATCCGTCGCGCGCTCGGCGCGAATCGGCGTTTAGAATATGCAGAAGTCCCGTCGCAATAACGGGACCCGTCGATCATTACGCATGAGATTGTATGTATTTAACGACTTCTCCCACCGTTGTGATCTTCTCTGCATCCTCGTCGGAAATCTCCAAATCGAATTCGTCTTCGAGCTCCATAACGAGTTCTACAACATCCAGAGAGTCAGCGCCCAAGTCGTCTTTGAAAGATGCTTCGGGTGTTACCTCTGCCTCTTCTACACCCAGGCGTTCGATAACGATGCGTTTTACGCGATCCAGTACATCGGACATCCGGTTCACCTCCCTTAACGTATTATACGTGAATCATGGACAAAAAGCCATAGAGGCCTTGCATGAGTCCGGTCGGCCCCGGAGACGCCGCTCTTGCCGCGAGGCAAACGACGCCGCTTCGGCCGGCGGTATTACATGTACATGCCGCCGTCGACGTGAACCGTCTGGCCAGTCATGTAGGATGCCGCGTCCGACGCCAAGTAGACGACGATGGAAGCGATATCTTCGGGACGGCCCATCCGGCCCATCGGAATCTCCCCGAGCAGCTTGTCGCGGTATTCCGCGGGAAGCTTGTCGGTCATATCCGATTCGATAAAGCCGGGAGCGACCGCATTGACGGTGATGCCCCTGGAAGCAAGCTCCCTGGCCGCGGACTTCGTCAAGCCGATGACGCCGGCCTTGGCCGCGACGTAGTTGGCTTGTCCCGCGTTGCCGAGCACGCCGACCACGGACGAGATGTTGATGATGCGGCCGAAGCGCTGCTTCATCATCGGACGGGTCACCGCTTTGATGCCGTTGAACACGCCCTTCAGGTTCGTCTCGATGACTTCGTCGAACTCGGCTTCCTTCATTCGCATAATTAGATTATCACGAGTAATGCCGGCATTATTCACGAGAATGTCCAGCTTGCCGAAAGCTTCGAGCGAAGCTGCCACCAGCTCGTCGAACTCCGCCGCCTTGCCGACGTTCGCCTTGACCATGATCGCCTTGCGTCCGAGCGCTTCGATCGCTTTGACCGTCTCGGCCGCCGCCGCCTCGCTGCCGGAATAATTCACCGCCACGTCGGCCCCGGCTTCCGCCAGAGCGATCGCGATCGCCCGGCCGATTCCCCGCGACGCGCCCGTCACCAGGGCGCTCTTGCCTTGCAAATCCCACATCGCCATTGCCTGTTCACCTCTCTGCCATTGTCGCCGGATCGGCGCTTATTCCGCGACGGCGCTTGCGGCCGCCGCGCTGTTCACCGATACGATCCGCACGGACTTGTCGATCTTCTTGATCAGGCCGGCCAGCACTGTTCCGGAGCCGATCTCCACGAACGTGTCGACGCCTTCCCCGATCAGGTACGCGATCGTGTCCTCCCATTGTACGGGCGACACGACTTGCTTGACAAGCAGCTCGCGAAGCTCCGCCCCGGAGGCAACCGGTCTGGCGTGCACGTTCGCGACGACCGGCACCGACGCGTCGCGGAATTCCGCCTGCGCCAGCGCTTCCGCCAGCTTGTCCGCAGCGGGCTGCATCAAGGAAGAATGGAACGGACCGCTCACTTCCAGCGCAATGACCCGCTTGGCTCCAGCCTCCTTGCCCCTCTCCACGACTGCCGCGACGCCGGCCGCCGAGCCGGATACGACAATCTGGCCCGGGCAGTTGACGTTCGCCAATTCCACGACCGTTCCCGCTGCCGTAATCTCCGAGCAGAGCGCTTGCAGCGCCGCCCGTTCCGCCCCGAGGACGGCCGCCATCGCGCCCTGACCCTCGGGTACCGCTTGCTCCATAAACTGTCCGCGAGCGCGAACCAGCTTAACCGCGTCCGCGAATTCGAGCACTCCCGCGGCTACGAGAGCGCTGTACTCGCCAAGGGAATGACCGGCCACGTAATCCGGCTTCACTCCTTGCTCCTTGTACACTTCCAGCAAAGCGACGCTGGTGGCGAGCAGCGCGGGCTGCGTGTTCGCCGTCTGGCGCAGCTCTTCCTCCGGCCCCTCGAAGCTCAGCTTCGATATCGAATAGCCGAGCGCCTCGTCCGCCTTGTCGTAGATCGCCTTCGCGGCGGCGCTGCTCTCATAGGCGTCCTTCCCCATGCCGACCGCTTGCGCGCCTTGGCCGGGAAACACGAATGCGATTTTACCCAACTCGATTCCTCCTCTACCAGTTCAGCACGGCCGCTCCCCAAGTCAAACCGCCGCCGAAGCCGACCAGCACGAGCGTGTCGCCTTCCTTGACGCGGCCTTCCTCGACCGCCTCCGCCAGCGCGAGAGGGATTGAAGCCGCCGACACGTTGCCGTACCGGTCCAGATTGATCATCGCCTTGTCTTCGGATAAGTCCAATCTTTCCAATGCCGATTGAATAATGCGAATGTTGGCTTGGTGCGGAATGAGCAAGTCGATGTCCGCTTTCCCATAGCCTGCCGCGGCAAGCGCCTCTTCGGCCGCGCTGCCCATCACCCGGACGGCGAACTTGAACACGTCGCGCCCGTTCATCTCGATGAAATGACTCCGGTCCGCAAGCGTCTCGCCGCTGGACGGGCACCGCGATCCGCCGCCGCGAATGCGAAGCAGTTCTCCGCCGGCGCCGTCCGCCCCCAGCTTAAACGACTTGAAGCCCCGATCCCCGGACACCGGCCCGAGCACGACTGCGCCCGCTCCGTCTCCGAACAGGATGCACGTATTGCGGTCTTCGTAATCCGTAATGCGGGACAAGCATTCCGCCCCGACGACGAGCACGTGCTTGTACATCCCCGTAGAAATAAATCCGGTCGCGTTCGCCAGACCGTAAATAAAGCCCGAGCAAGCCGCCGACAGGTCGAACGCCGCAGCCTTCTTGGCTCCGAGCTTCTCCTGGAGCAAGCAGGCCGTCGACGGGAAAAACATGTCCGGCGTAATCGTCGCCACGATAATCAGGTCGAGTTCCTCAGCCGTAATACCGGCTGCGCTCAGCGCCTGCAAGGACGCTTCGTAAGCAAGATCCGACGTCGCCTGCTCTGGAGCGGCGATACGGCGCTCCCGGATGCCGGTGCGCGTCACGATCCATTCGTCGTTCGTCTCGACCGTCCGTTCCAGCTCAGCATTCGTTAACCGGCGCTCGGGAACGTATTTGCCCGTCCCGAGAATGCCTACGGATACTCCATTCATTGCACTCTCTCACTTTCCGCTGAATTCGTCCGCCAAAGACGCGATCAATCGGTTGCTTATCGCCGTGCGCGTCTGGCGGATCGCCGTTTTCATTGCGCTCGCGTTGGATGACCCATGTCCTTTGACGACCAGTCCGTTAATGCCGAGCAGAGGCGCGCCGTTGTATTCGTTGTAGTCCATCCGGGTGCGGATTCGACGGAAGCTCGGCTTAAGCGCCGCGGCGGCCAGCTTCGTCTTGAAGGAAGCGGTCAGTTCCTCGCGGAGCAGCTTAAAAATGGACTGCGCCGCTCCTTCGATCGCCTTCAGCAAAATATTGCCCGAAAATCCGTCGCATATAATGACGTCGCACACGCCTTCGAGCACGTCGCGAGCTTCGACGTTGCCGACGAAGTGAATCGGGGCGTTCTCCAGCAGGGCGTAAGCCGCTTTCGTCACTTCGTTGCCTTTGGCCGCTTCGGTACCGACGTTAAGCAATCCGACGCGCGGCTTATCGATGCCGTGAACCTTGCTGCGATACAGGCTGCCCATAAGCGCGTACTGGAGCAGATGCTCCGGCTTCGCGTCCATGTTCGCGCCCATGTCGAGCGCAAGCAGTCCTTTGTTGTCGAGCGTCGGGAAAATCGCGGCCAAGCCCGGACGTTCGATGCCCTGCATCCTTCCGACGACGAGCAGGCCGGTAGCCATCAAAGCGCCGGTATTGCCGCATGAGATCATCGCATCCGCGCGGCCTTCCTTGACCATCCGTCCCGCCACGACCATCGACGAATCCGTTTTGCGGCGCACCGCTCTAACCGGCTCGTCGTCGCTCCCGATAACCTCGGCGGCGGGTTCTATAGACACGTTGTCCGGAAGGGCGCCGCCGAGATGAGGGCGAATCGCATCCGGATCGCCGACCAGCACAAGATGGATATCCGGCCATTCGGCAGCGGCGGCCAGGGCGCTCTCGACCTGGGCCTGCGGCGCATGGTCGCCCCCCATCGCATCTATGGCAATCCGCATGATGTACAACTCCTTTACGATGTCGCTGTCAGAGGTTGTTCAAAAAGTCCGATTCTTGAACCTCTATTTGAACACGCCTACCTATTCGCCGGCGGATCTGTAAATAATAAAGTTCCCTTGGAACACCATTTCGTCGCCGACATATGTAAACACTTCGACTTTAGCTTTCCCTTTTTGCCCGCCGCTCGATCGGACGAACGCTTTGGCGATGCATTTCTCACCGAGCCGCGCGGGCCGGATGAACCGAATGTCCGCCGAAGCCGTCAGCGCGATCTCGTCGTTGATGACCGCCACCGCGAGCGAGTTGGCTTGCGCGAAGACGTGATGTCCCCGGGCGATGCCGGAACGGGAAAAGACGTGCTCCTCCGAGATCTCGAACAGCGAGATGCCGCTCTTGTCGAGCTGCAGGTCGAGAATATCGCCGATAACTTCGTGCAAAGGCAAAGAACGAACGGAATCGTAAGACCGTTCCGCCATCAGCTTTAATCGTTCCCTCAGCTCGGGAATGGCCAGCTCCAACCGATCCAGACGGATCGTTTGAATGCTCACTTTAAGCAGGCGGGTCAACTCCCGGTCAGTTAGAAAAGGGTTCTCTTCCAACAGCTTGCTGAGCTGTTGATGGCGCTGTCTTTTAGGAAGCCGCTCCACGCCTCTCCACTCCCTTCTGCGCTCGATCCTGTTCGCTCGATCCACGCCGTTTGTCGATAACTTATTGAACTCTCATTCTAATACCTGGTGCCAATACGAGTATAAAGAAAAACGCGCCGGCATGCAACGACCGCAAGTTACGCTAAGCCGATCGTTGCCGACCGAAGCGCTTGCCCGTCGTGATTCCAGACGCGTTCAAGCTTATTGCTTGATAATTTCACGGGACTTGTACGTACCGCACACTTTACATACGCGGTGCGACACTTTCAATTCTCCACATTGATCGCATTTCACCATACCGGGAACGACCAGTTTAAAGTGGGTCCGGCGTTTGTGTTTGCGGGCTTTCGATGTTTTCGCGAAAGGGACTGCCATGCTGCCACCTCCTTATCAGTCGGAACAAGCTTCGGCGGCTTGCGCCGGGCCTATTCTTTCTGAGATTTAAACCAATCCTGAAGCGCAGCCATACGGGGATCGATCTTCTCCGTATTGCAACCGCACGATTGTTCGTTCAGGTTTGTCCCGCACTCGGGGCACAGCCCTTTGCAGTCTTCGCTGCACAGGGGCGCGTAGGGCAATTGGACGACGAACTCCTCCATGACGTAAGGAGCCAGGTCGATCCGCTCTTCCGTTACCGGTACGGCTTCTTCGACGTCTTCGCTTGTTTCTTCTTTCTCTTCCGCAACCATGCGAAACTGCTCCTCGAAAGGAACCTCGATCTTCTCCTCGACCGGCTCCAAACAGCGCGAACATTGCATGCGCACGTCGCAGCTCATCCGGCCCTTGACGATAATCAGATCGTCGGCGGCGTTCGCCGTCAGTTCGTATTCCAGCGGAGAGAGCGGGTTGTACTCCGGATGATTCCGGAACAATTCCGCCATGATCAGAGTTCCTCTTAGGCTTACCGGTTGCTGCCGGGATGCCAGCTCTTGCACTTTAAGCAACAATTGAATCACTCCAAACAAACAAAATTTATTATATCGAGATTCCTATTCACTTGTCAACAATTTCTGCGACTTTACCTGGACTGTCGAACACCTTGCCCGATCCGGATTCGCCGCATGCACTCGATCCGTCCGTTATTCCGCTCCCCGAACTCGACCATCCGCCTTTTACGATCGCGTGCCGATATTTCACCCGCCTCCGCTTCTCTTTGGCGCTTGCTCATGCTATATTGTGGAAAATACGCTTGAAGGCGCGTTCGAAGGTCCGATTCCGGCACCGAACGACCTTGTAAGGAGACGGTCATGTCCACGGTCGGCGTCATCGTAGAATACAACCCGTTGCACAACGGTCATCTCTATCATTTACAGCAATCGAAGAAAATAACGCGCGCGGAAAACGTCGTCGCCGTCATGAGCGGCAACTTCCTGCAGCGGGGCGAACCGGCCTTGGCGGACAAATGGGCCCGGACGGAGATGGCTCTTCGCTCCGGCTGCGACCTCGTGCTGGAATTGCCCGTCGCCTACAGCTCGCAGCCGGCTCAATGGTTCGCCTACGGGGCCGTCTCCGTTCTGGATGCGTCGGGCGTCGTGGACTCCCTGTGCTTCGGCAGCGAGAGCGGAGAACTGGAGTCCCTTCTGGAGCTGGCCTCCCTGCTGACGGAAGAGCCAGAAGCGTTCACCCCTTTGCTTGCGGAGAGGCTTAAAGCCGGGCAGCCCTATCCGTCCGCGTTCACCTCCGCGGCCGAAGCTTATTTGCGCGAGCGAGGCATGGCCGAGCACGCCTATTCGCTCTCCCAGCCTAATCATACGCTGGGACTGCATTATTTGATCGCGCTGCGCAAGCTCGGCAGCACCATCAAGCCCTTCACGCTGCGCCGTGAGAAGTCCGGCTACGGGCAAACCGACATCACCGACGCCAAGATCGCCAGCGCGACCGCGCTGCGCAAGCTGCTGCTTGGCCAATCCGGCTCCCTGGATCAGTTGGCGGCGTATGTGCCCGCTTCTACTCTGGATATTTTGCGCCGCGAGACGGTAGCCGGACGCGCACCGATCCATTGGGAAAGTTTTTCCAGGCCGCTGTTCCACGAACTGCATCGCCAAACCGCGGCCGGACTGGCCGAGTTCGCCGAAGTGAGCGAAGGGCTGGAGCACCGCATTCGCGGCATTATGACCGAGCTGCCCGAATATTCCGTTGCCGCCCTGCTGCAGTCTCTAAAGACGAAACGCTACACCCACACGAAGCTGCAGCGAACGCTGCTGCGCGTCCTGCTCGGCCACCGCAAGGAGCTGCTGACCTCAGAGCGGCTTGCTGCCGGCGTCGACTACGTGCGGGTGCTGGGCTTTACCGAGCGCGGCCAGCGCCTTCTTCGCGACATGCGCCGGAATGCGAAGGTTCCGGTCGTCTCCTCCGCCGCCAAACACAACTCTCCATACTTGGCGATGGAAGCGCAAGCGACCGGAGTATACTCCCTCGCCTTCCGCGACGCCAAACCAAGCGACGCCTTGCGCGACTTCACCCTTTCTCCCCTTCGGTTGTAGGACAAGGAGGTCTAACCCGTCCCCCCGAGACGTACACATTAAGAGGTAGTTCAAAAAGTCCGATTTTGATCACGGAGTCTAGACATGGAGCGGATTCGACGTCGAATCTTGAATTCAGCCGGCTCTTCCGGTACTCATGTAGGTTCTCCTACACTCCGTTCCTCAGTTCCTAGCTTCATCCATCCTTCTTGGTGCTGAAAACCGGACTTTTTGAACCTCATCTCAACAGTAGTTCAAAAAGTCCGATTTTGATCACGAAGCGAACTTTATTGAACGTACATGCGATGATCTCTGCACGCTCGGGAGGCGATAACTGTGGCCAAGGCCATTCCATCGAATAGCAAACGCGCGATTTTCCTCTCCCTGCTGCTGGGCGCCGCCTCCATGTTCGTCGTGGCCGGAATCGTCCACTCCCCCGGAGAAGCTTTCCGCGCGTCTTTATCCGGGCTGCAGATCTGGTGGCAGAACGTCTTTCCCGGCCTGCTCCCTCCGCTTATGCTCGCCGAGCTGCTCGCGGCCTCGGGCTTGCTGCACGGCTTGGCAGCGCTGGCCGAGCCCCTCACCCGCGGCCTGTTCCGGCTGCCGGGAGCGGCGGGCTGGGCGATCTCCTTCGGCTGGTCCGCCGGCATCCCCGCGGGAGCGAAGGAAACCGCCCGACTGCGGGACAACGGCATGATCCGGGACGAGGACGTCGACACCGTGCTGCTCGTCTCCCACGTCCCCAACCCGTTCCTTATCGTGCTCGTCGTCGGCTTCGGCTTTTTACATTCTCCCGCACTCGGTTGGGCGATCGCGCTCGGGCTGTGGCTCTCGGCGATCCTGTCGGGCATCGTCTGGTCTCGCATCGCCAAACCGCGCGGCCCGCGAGTGCCGGCTCTCCCGATGACGCTGTCTCGGGCGCTCCTGATTCGCGCCGTCCGCGCGGCGGCCGACGCCCGTAAGGAAGACGGACGCCCCCTCGGCAAGCTGCTCGCCGACTCCGTGACGGGCGCCGTCGGCACGCTCATGACAATCGGCGGCCTGATGATGATGAGCGCGGTCGTCGTTCGCCTGCTTCAGCTGTTTGTTCCCGGCAACGATCTCTGGCTCCAGTTTCCCGGCCTGTACGAACTTCATCTCGGCGCGTACGAGAGCAGCCAATCCGCCTTGTTCGCCTCCGATCCGGCGCAAGCCTGCGCCCTGCTGGCCGCCGCCCTCGCCTGGACCGGCTGGAGCGGCCTGCTTCAAGCCAGAGCGGCCTTCGGACTGAACAAGCCTTTTCCTTGGCTGAGGATCATCTCTTCCCGCCTGCTTCATTCCGCCGCCGCTTTGCTGATCGTGTATCCGCTGGCGAAGCTCTTCCTGGCCGAACCGGTCAAAATGCGGCTTGCCGATCGCTGGCCCATTCCATCCGCCAACCCCGAAGCTTGGTCGGCTTCCTCGGGCGTCCTGCCAAGCGGCTGGAGCCATCTCTCCGAGAACGTGACGGTGGCGCTCGCGAGCTTCGGCGTCTTCCTCCTTCTGGCGCTGATCGCCGCGCTTATCCGGCCGAAAGCGCCATCCGGAAAGGATAAGCCGGGCAAGCCCGGAACCTAGAAAGGAGCTTCCCCTTGTCGGGGACAGCTCCTTTTTCCGTTCCGAGCCGATCACTTGGCTGACGCTCCGTCCGGCGTGTCGTATTTCCCCTTCAACTCCGTCTCCACGACGGGCGGCACAAGATCGTGCACGGGACCGTGGAACTTGGCGATTTCTTTGACGATGCTCGAGCTGAGATAAGAATACTTCGGATTGGTCATCATGAACACCGTCTCGATGCTCTCGTCGAGCTGACGGTTCGTCGAGGCCATCTGCAGCTCGTATTCGAAATCCGTCACCGAGCGAATGCCGCGGATAATAACCTTCGCATGGCGCGACCGCATATAGCGGACGAGCAAATCGCGGAAACTGTCAATTTCCACGTTGGGCATATCCTTCGTCACTTCCGCCAGCAGCGTCTTCCTCTCTTGCACGCTGAACAGCGGCGTCTTCGTCGTATTGTTAAGCACGGCCACGATCAGCCGGTCGAACTGCTTGGCCGCTCTGCGGATAATGTCCAGATGGCCGAGAGTGACGGGATCGAAGCTTCCGGGGTATACGGCGATGCGATACTCGTTTTCCGTTCCGGTTTGCTGTCGGGTCATCGTTCGTTCGCCTCCTCCGTTTCCATAGTTGTTCCGGCCGATGCCTCTTGGTTGGATTCATAACGGTAGATGGATACGGCAATATCGCCGTACTTGGCGTATCTCGTGCGCTCGAAACCTCCGAAAGCTTCGGGATAGCTTACGTCCGGATGATGCTCGACGACCGCGATCGCCGATTCCGCCGCCAGTCCCCTCTCGGCTATTTCCGTCAAAAGCGCGTCGCAATCCTTCATCATGTAAGGAGGATCCAAAAAGATCAGATCGAACGGCCGGCCCGATTTCTCCAGCACTTTCAACGCTCTTCTCGCGTCGTTGCGGTACACGGACGCCTTGCCAGCCAGCTTGGTCGATTCCAGATTGCGGCGGACGACCTCTACGCTCTGCGGGCTGGAGTCGATGAATACCGCGCTTTCCGCCCCGCGGCTAAGCGCTTCGATGCCGAGCCCCCCCGTTCCGGCGAAAAGGTCGAGCACTCGTTCCCCGTCGTCGAAATACGGTCCGATCATGCTGAACAAGGCTTCTTTGACTTTATCCGTCGTCGGACGAGTTGCGCTTCCCGGCACCGCCTTCAGCGGGTGCCCTTTGGCTTGTCCAGAAATGACGCGCAATTGCTTCAACCCCTGCAGTCGTACGAAATGTGATAGTTAACGGTGTAATGTTACCACAAACTCCCTCGCTGCAAAAGCTCCAAACTCCGCGAATCGTTGCCGTAGCAGGAACGCTAATTTTTTTCCGCGGCTACGTATAATTTCCTCTTCACGGGCCACAATGATATTACCGGCGCCGAGAGGCGTCGGGGACAACCGCGGAGAAGACTTACGTTTCCCCATAAGCTCTTCGTCCGGTTTCTCCTCTCCCATGAAGGCCCTCGTCGCGAGACGGGGGTCGACTTTTTGTTTATAAAACCTTATACGTCACGGTTTACGATCTCAATGGCGACATTGTTTCGATTACAAACATCGCATTGTCCACTACGCGTCCAATCAATGCCACCATTGTATAAAGAACATATCCGCGCGT
>NZ_JBEPYQ010000054.1:0-15153 GCF_041641335.1 Cohnella sp.
AGTCGCCATCCTCGACGATGAGGGCCATCCGCTGCAAGCCGGCGACGAGGACAGAAGATACTTCGAAGGCCCGTGGGTTCATAAGCACAACGGCCTCTATTATCTGTCCTATTCGACGGGAACGACGCACCGCATTGTTTACGCCACGAGCGACAACCCGCTGGGACCGTACGTCTATCGGGGACAGATTCTGAAGCCCGTCGTCGGCTGGACGACCCATCACTCCATCGTCCGCTTTAAAGACAAGTGGTACTTGTTCTACCACGACAGCACTTTGTCCGGCGGAGCCGACAACAAGAGATGCGTGAAGTATGCCGAACTTGTGTACGAGGACGACGGCTCCATCCGCACGATCGATCCTTATGTACGGGAGGCTTGACGCGGCGCGATTCAAAAGGTGATCCAACTCGAAGCCGACCCGGTCGGGTTGGAGTTCGACAGTTCGCTTGGCGGCCACTGCAGCCCGATCCGGTCGGGCTCCCCTACGCCGTTAACGCTCACTTCGACCTGGGTCGCGCCGTGGCGAATCGCGGCCAGACTGTTGGCGACGGCCAGCCCCAGATCGTTATGGCAGTGCGCGCTGTCCGCGACCCGGTCCCCGCCGCGAACGTTCTCGCGAACGCGGAATCATCTCGACGACCTCGTCCCGTCGATATTTTCGGCCGGCATGCTACAGATCCGACGGGCCGGCTATGTCCTCGAAATCCAGGTTGATGGGATGATCCGCCACCAGCCGGCCCGCATCCTCCAAAGCGATAGTCTCCGCCAATCGCTCTTCGATCCACCCGACCACCTTCAGCACGTCCGCCTTCTCCTCCGTATGCGCCATTCGTCAGTCCTCCCTTCTGACTTTATTGTACGGGCCGTTCTCCCCTCCGTTTTGACCGCTCTTGCTCATCTCCTCCCGAAAAAGAAAAAACGCCATCTCCGGGCAATCGCCGTCCTGCGAGGAGGAAGAGCGATTGCCGAAGATGGCGCGTCATACGGACCAGTCCTCCAGGGACATGACCGCTTCGGCTTTCAGATCGAGCGACGAGAATTGCCCGCGCCGCCATTTCAGGTCGGCGGCGGCGGCAATCATCGCCGCGTTGTCCGTGCACAGCTTGTTAGGCGGGATGAGCAGCGGCACGCCAGCCTCCTCGCACAGCGCGGACAGCCGCTCGCGCAAGCCGCGGTTCGCGGCGACGCCGCCGCAGAGCATCATCTGCCGCGCGCCGAACTCCTTCGCCGCTCGAATCGCTTTGCCGGTCACGACGTCGATGACCGACTGCTGGAACCCTCTGGCCAGCGCCGAGAAATCCGGCGCTTCCCCCTTCATTCGCGAGCGGTTGATTTCCGCCAGCACGGCGGACTTCAGCCCGCTGAAGCTGAAATCGTACGAGTCCGGCTCCAGCCACGAGCGCGGCAGCACGACTTCTTCGGTCGCCTCCTGGGCCAGCTTGTCCACGTGAGGTCCTCCCGGATACGGGAACTTCAGCGCTCTGGCGACTTTGTCGTAAGCTTCGCCGACCGCGTCGTCGCGCGTCCGGCCGATGATGCGGAATTTCCCCTCGGCCTCCAGCAGCACGATCTCCGTATGCCCTCCGGATACGACAAGCGCGATGGACGGGTATGCAATGTCGCCAACGAGAGAGTTGGCGTAAATATGTCCCGCGATGTGATGCGTCCCGATCAGCGGCACGTCCAGCGCCAGCGCCAGGCTTTTCGCCGCGACGACGCCCACCAGCAACGCTCCAATCAGGCCTGGGCCTTGCGTCACGGCTACCGCATCGATGTCCGTCAGGCTGACGCCCGCCTCCCGCACCGCTTCCTCGATAATGATCGTCATCGTCTCGACGTGCTTGCGCGAAGCGATCTCCGGCACGACGCCGCCGAACTGCCGGTGCGTATCGATCTGGCTGGAGACGACGTTCGACAGCACTTCCCTTCCGCCCCGCACGACGGCTACGGACGTCTCGTCGCAGCTCGTCTCGATCGCCAGCAGCAGACCGCCGCTCCCGGACGGCGCTTCGTTCGCTTGTCCGCTCATGCCTCTCCCCCTTCCAACGCTCCGGCCGTTTCCGATTCGCCTATATTTTCAAGATTCAGATCCGCCCACATAATGAGCGCGTCCTCCATATTGTCCGAGTAGTAGTTCGGGCGTACGCCGGACGGGGCGAAGCCCATTTTCCGATAGAGCGACTGGGCTCTGTCGTTGGACACGCGCACCTCCAGCGTCATGCGCCGGGCTCCGAGGTAGC
The DNA here is from genome assembly GCF_041641335.1 of Cohnella sp. Classification (NCBI taxonomy): domain Bacteria; kingdom Bacillati; phylum Bacillota; class Bacilli; order Caryophanales; family Paenibacillaceae; genus Cohnella; species Cohnella sp. The sequence goes on from NZ_JBEPYQ010000054.1 coordinate 2,241, forward strand.
GGGCCGTCTTCATCAGCTCGCGCAGCAGCGCTTTGCCGTATCCGCGTCCCTGATACTTGGCCCGCAGCGCAATGTTCGTGACGTGCGCCTCGTCGATAATGAGCCACATCCCGCCGTAGCCGGCGATATCGCCGTCCAGCTCCATCACCATATATTTGGCGAACAGATTGTTCGTCAGTTCGTTGCGGAACGCTTCGGCCGTCCACGGCGCCGTAAAAGCTTCCTGCTCGATCTCCACGATCGCCGCGATGTCGTCCAAGTTCATCAGCCGGTATTCCATCTCGTCACTCTCCCCGCGAAGCCGCAAGCAGCTTCGCTTCCGCTTCGGCCAACTGCGTATAGTTCGGGACGAACGAATGCACGTCATGCCGCTCCCCCAGACGGAACCTCAGCTCTCCGAGCAGTCCGAGAGCGGTCGCGTCCATCTCCCAGGCGAGCATCCGCAGCCGCGTGCCCGACTGCTCCGCCGCCTCTATCGCAGCCTGATGGAGCGGGGTGTCGCCGATGAACCAGATCGCCGCGACCTGCGCATCCTCGGTGCCCTCGTCCTCGATCAGCTTCGCCCAATCGGCGATCAGCCGGATGGCGTCGGAATCGACCGTCCGCCAGCCGCCGGAATGGTCCGCCGCGTACCGCGATGTATACACCTGCCCTCTTCTTGCGTCCAGAATCGGCACGATCCAGATGTCTCGGTCGTCGGCCAGATCCTCGTTCTCCGTCCTGAGCTTGAGCCATGCGCCGAGAGAGAGCGCTTCAAGCGTAGACACGCCGATCAGCGGCTTGTTCCACGCCCAGGCAAGCGTCTTGGCGGCCGTAACCGCGATTCGCACGCCCGTATAAGAGCCAGGCCCCTGTCCGACGACGATGGCGTCGAGCTGCTCGCCCTTCATGCCGTTGCGCTCCAACAGCTCCTTGATCTCCGACAAAATGCGGACCGAGTGATTGCGCTCGGCGAAGGAGACGACGGAGTCGATCCGAGAGCCGTCCCTCACAAGCGCGGCGGAGAAAGCCGCTGTCGACGTATCGAAGGCAAGCACCGTGACGGAGCCGCTGTCGCCGATCAGTTCCTCGTCTATTTTCATGCTGTATGTCCTCCCTCTTCCGCCGGACGAAGTCCCAGCCCGACGCACCAGGCTTCGTATTGCGCCCCTACGGGACGGCAGACGATTCGCCGGGATTCCGCGCCCGTCGTCTCCAGATGAAGATGCAGCCGCTCCGGAGGCAGAATCGGCTCGATAATCGAAGCCCACTCCACCAACGTTACGCCGTTCCCGTGAAAATATTCGTCCAGCCCCAGCTCGTCCGCTTCCTCGAGCGACAGCCGGTAGACGTCCATATGATAGAAAGGAAGCTTCGTCCCCTCATATTCTTTAATAATCGTAAAAGTCGGGCTGTTCACGATGTCCGTCACGCCGAGCGCTGCCGCGTAGGCTTTGGCGAAATGCGTTTTCCCCGCGCCCAGGTCCCCGTCCACCGCCAGCACGGCCCCCGGAAACGCCAGCTCGGCCAGCGCCTTCGCGAAAGCGCCCGTAGCCTGCTCGTTGGCGGCATCCAGTTCGTACCGGTTCGACGGGTGTCCCGTTCGATTCGAATGCATGATTCACACGGCCCCTTCGGCAAAATGATTGTATCCCCGCTTGGCCAGCGGCTTGCGCAGCCCTGTATCGGCTTCTTCCAGTTCCACGCCCGGCGGGCCTTCTTCGACCTCGCCGATCACGAACAGCGGAATGCCCTCAGCCCGCAATCGCTCGCGCAACTCCTGCTCGCAGCTCTTGTCCGCCGTTCCGAGCAGCACGTAGTCCTCGCCTCCGAACAGCGCCAAGTCTGTTGCGCGCAGTCCGTTGCCCCCCGCATACGCGGACAGCTCCCCGGACAAGGGCAGCAGCTTCTCCTTCAGCGCCAGCCGAACGCCCGATGCCTCGGCAAGCTCCCAAGCCTCGCTCGCCACGCCGTCGCTGACGTCGTTCAAGGAGGCGCCCCAGCCCGTACCTGCCAAAATCCGTCCGGCCTTCACCGACGGAACGGGACGGCGATGGGCCTGCGCGAGCCTTGGCGGAAGCAGTGCCGCCAACCTGTCGCGCTCCGCGCCCTCCGCCGCGGCAATCCGCTGCAAGGCGTGCAAACCTGCGGCCGACAAGCCCGTCGGACCGGTGAGAAATACCGCCTGGCCCGGCCTCGCCCCGGAACGGCGGATCGCCCGTCCGGCTTCGACCGTGCCGATAACCGTAACGGCTACGACAAGATCTTGCGGAGCGGAAGTCGTATCCCCGCCGATAACGGCCACTCCGTAACGCTCGGCGCATTCGTACAGCCCGTCGTACAGCCGCCGCATCCGTTCCTCGTTCCAGGCCGGAGGCACGCAGACGGAGACGAGGGCGAACTTCGGCTCGCCGCCCATGGCGGCAATGTCGCTGACGTTGACCGCAAGCGCCTTGTATCCGACGTCGGCCTCTCCCATCGTCTCGTCGAGGAAGTGAACCTGCTCGACCATCGTATCCGCGGCGATAAGCCATTCCCGGCCCGGTCCTTCGCCCGACACGATCGCCGCGTCGTCCCCAATGCCGAGCGCAACGCCGGCGCGAGCCAGAAAATCGGCCGTCTGGCGGCCTTCCGTCCAGAGTCGGATGCGTCCGAATTCGTCCAATGACGGCACGGCGCTACCCCATTTCCTCATTATTGTCCTAATTATATCGGGGTGCGCCCGAACATGCAAAGAGAAGGCTTCCGATTAGAAAGACTCCGGCGAAGGAAAACAAACGTCAAGCGGCCCCCGTCTGGCGACGGGAGCCGATCTTGGTTAGCTATCGTTTCTTCATTATGGCCAATCGGCAGGGCCGTTCATTTCAGTCCATGTTGCGATTTGGACCGAAGCTTGTCTCCAATGAATATAAAGCTGGCGTTTCCTACGCCTCCCTTGCCTTGATACATAACGCTCATCCCGTATGTGGCGGTGCCTTTTTCTCCAGTTTCCGTTGCGACTTCGCCTTCGCCGCCGACAATGCCGATAACTTCCTCATAAGTCATTCCGTTGCTGACATTGTCGTACTTTTCTTTCGTAATCTCGACTTGAACCTGCGATACGGAATTCTTCTCTTGCACAGCAGGCGGTATCCTGCCATCGCCGCTCGAATTGCCGCATGCCGCCGCCAATAGCAAGAAACAGAACATGAATGCCGCTTGGATCTTCTTCATTTTAGATAGGCCTCCCAATCGCTCTTTTCATCCTGCGCCGCCCCGGCGGGCAGTTGTCCTAATCGATTATCTGCGAGCGTTGACGTATCCAAAAGATACTAAAGTATGGTCTTGCCGCTGTGCGCCGCAACACGGCAATAAGCGCATGAAGGCGGCTACTCTCTCTTCTATCAAATTTATGAGAAGTTTTCTGAGAAGAATATTATTATACGCTTCAATTCCTTGGCGTATCGGCAATCCTCGCTGCTCCGGCCGGCGATTGGCAGATTTTATGGCATGTTTTCGCCAATACGGGCTGATAGACTTTGAGATATTCCAAACCAAGGGAGGAATCACGTTTCATGAAGAAGTTCAACGCTAAAGGTTTGAAGAAGTCTCTGATGCTCGGTACGTTGGCGCTCGCGATCTCCGTTCCCGCGGGAGTCGGAGCCGCATCCGCGGCCCCTGCAAGCAACGCGATTACGCAAGACCAGCTGACGCAAGTCGCCAGCCGGTTCGGCATAGATCTCCATTCGCTGCTCCAGCAAATCATGCAAGGCCAATATCCCGCCGTATCCAAGCCGTCGACCGGCGGCAACTCGGGAAGCGGCCAAGTCACGAACCCGGGCAAGCCTTCCCAGCCTTCGAAGCCTAGCACGGGCAACAACGGCAATACGGGGAATACGGGCAGCGGCAGCACGGGCGGCAATACGAGCAACACAGGCGGCAATACAGGCGGCTCCGGCTCCGAAGTTTCCAACTCGGCATTTGCGACGCAGGTCGTCACGCTCGTTAACCAGGAACGCGCGAAAGCCGGCCTGAAGCCGCTCGCGTCCACGAACGCCACGCTGACGAAGATGGCGTTGGACAAGGCGAAGGACATGTACAACAACGGTTACTTCGACCATAACTCGCCGACTTACGGCTCGCCGTTCGATATGATGAAGAAATACGGAATCAATTATCGTTATGCGGGAGAAAATATCGCCAAAGGCCAGCGCACTCCGCAAGAGGTCATGAACGCCTGGATGAACAGCCCGGGCCACCGCGCGAACATTCTCAGCGCCAACTTCACGACGATCGGCGTCGCTTATTACAACGGCGTTTGGGTTCAGGAGTTTATTTCGTAATACAACGCATTATTATTTTCGAGTGCGAAAGGATCTGGGAGAACGCCCCGTTATTTTCTTGAACGTGCGATTGAAGTGTTCCACGTTGCTATATCCGACGGCATAGGCGATCTGGTAAATCATGTTATCGTTTCCTTGCAGCAACTGAAGCGCGGTATCGATTCGTATACGATTAATGTAATCCGTAACCGTCAATCCGGTTTCCTTCCGAAAGATCCGGCTTAAATAGCTTTCGCTTACGTTGACGTGGGATGCGATCTGTTCCAGCGACAAGGCAGCGGATGCGTAATGCTGGTGAATATACTCCTGTACAGCGGCAACCAAAGGGTTGCCGCTGCTGCACTTGGGCGTACTTACGGCATGACGCATATGCAGGGTTTGCAAGAGCGTCTCCAGCATTTCATACCGGGTCTCGGCCATCTCGATCTGCTCAAATGAGCGGTTCCGCTCTTCCGGGCCGGAAATAAAATGACAGACGACGTTTTTTATCGCAGTGGCGGTTGCCGCCGGACTTAGGATGGCCTGAGGGTCTTCAACATAAAACGCTTCCTCGATCATCTTCCTCCAGGCCTCCGGTGAAGCGGTTTCAAGAGCGCGACAGAGGTGATCCGTCGATAGATGCTCCACGAAACGGCAATCCCGCAAGTCCGAATAATAGCGCACCGCGCCCTTGGCGGATGTGAACTCCATCATGCCGGCCATAATGGCTTCTTCCGCCGCCTGAGCCAGATTCTGAAACGAACGATGGGATCCGCTTACGCCCGCGCAAGCCTGTAAATTAAAGAAGCGCTGGAGCCCCGACATCCCTTTTTGAGCCAGATAGGCAAGCTCCGTTCGCATACTCATGCGCGAAACGGTGGTAGAGAACGATTTGATGATGCAAAAAGTGCGTTTGTCGTAAAAGAGGCATTCCAATTCCTTCTGACCGCTCAGCATTTCCTTCATCATCGCCTGCACGCCCTGATACAGTCGATGCTCATGGCCGAGATAACGCTGCTTGATTGCGGGGAATTGGCGGAAGCGCATCGTAATCACGAAGAGATTGCCCGGTCGAATCGACAAAGCGGGACAGGCGGACGGGTCGCTCGGCGCTTCGAAGTCGAGATCGTGCAGCATTCTGTGCAAATACGCTTGCGAGTCGAGCGGGACGGATCGTTCAGTCTCGGACTTCCGAAGCGCCTTCATCACATCGCTCTGCTGTTCGATGATGCGCGCAAGCAGATCTCCTCCCATTTCTTCTTTATGAATGTAGTCCGCCGCCCCAAACCTCAAGGCTTGCCGAACGTACTCGAATTCATGGAAGCTGCTCAGGACCACAACGCGAGCTTTATGCTTCTGTTGACTATATTTCTCCAGAAACTCCAGTCCGTTCATCACGGGCATCTGTATGTCCAAAAATACAAGATCCGGCCGTAACCGTCCGATCCCCTCCAAGGCTTCCTGCCCATTCGAGGCGGTGCCGACGACCTCGCAGCCGAGTGCATGCCAGTCGATATATTTTTCGAAACTGGTACGGAAAAACGCCTCGTCGTCTACGATCATAATCCGCATGCTTCATCCGCTCGCTTTCTCGTTTCCATTGGAAGGGTAATGACGACCTTCGTCCCGCGCATGGCCTCGCTCGAGAGAACGACCCCGTAGCCGTCGCCGTAATGCAGCTTGATCCGTTCCATGACGTTGCGTATTCCGATCGAGTTGAAGCCCTCCCGGTGGGCGCGGTCGGCTTGAATATGCCGCAATTGGTCATCCGACATCCCGACACCGTTGTCTTCTACCGTTAAAATCAGATCCTGGCGTTCGACTCGAGCGCTGAGGGTGAGTAGATTGGCGGCCTCGTTGCCTTGAAAGCCGTGAAAAATGGCATTTTCCACGAAAGGCTGCAGCAAGAATCGCAAGCTCAGACCGTCCAGGGCTTCATCCGCGATATCGAATTTCACATCGAAGCGGTCGCAGTACCGCAGCTGCATAAGAGAAAGATATTTACTGACGAATTGCAGCTCATCCCGTATCTTAACGAAATCTCCTTGCATCGAGGATGAGTAGCGGAGCATATTGATCAGATTTTCGGTCGCATCGCCGATGTTATCGGCGCACTGCATATTGGCCATCCATTTGATGGTGTTCAGGGTATTATAAAGAAAATGGGGATTGATCTGGGCCTGCAGCGCATGGATTTCGGCGGTTCTTTTCGCGCGCTCCTGCGCCACGACTTGATTCAGCAGCTGCTTCATTTCCTCCTGCATCCGGTTAAAGCTGTGCGCCAGATCCCCCACCTCGTCGCTTGACGTTACCGGCACTAGGGTACGGAAGCGCTTCTCGACGCTACCGGCAATGACATGGCGCAATCGATTAATGGGGCGGGAGATGGATACCGCGACCCCTATTGCGGCGCATATCGCGGCGACCAGCATCGTCGCCATGACGAGGGTCAAATTTTGCTGTCGCTTGCGGACGCCTTCAAATAAGAGGTCCGAGTTGACAAACGTGACTACGCGCCACCCCGTCAGCTCAGACACGCTCTTCAGCAGCGCCATATGCTGACCATCCAGAATTTGTTGGTCGTAATCCGCGTCCTGTCCGGCAAAGGCGGCCAGCGGGCCTTCGGCAGCCAACCCGACTTGTTGACCGCTGCTGTCGTAGATAATTCGCATGTCCTGATCCAGAATATAGCGGCGAACGCCGATTTGCTGTTGCTGGCGAAAGGTTTCGTTCAATTGCTGTGCATTGATGATCAAGCAGAAGTAGCCCAGATAATGACGATTTGCAGGATCGAAGATCGGGCGGGCTACGGCAATGTAGGTGGCAGGATAAGGTTCCGGTCCGCGAAAAGTAACCGTTGTGCCATCGGCCGCATTCGCATCCTGCAATCGGGACATGGCCTGATCCAGCGCACGCATAACGGCATCGTCGGGGTAATACCCGCCGACGAATCGGGTATTGGATGTCACATTGACCAGCACCGCGGTGCTGATCTTGCCGTTATATCTCAGAATTTGCTCGTGAATATAGCGTTTGTAGAGTCGGGTGTCCGTCGTAATATCCCGATGCCCTTGCTCCGTTCGATAGTCGCGGTGCAGGAAGGACTGAAAGTCGCTGTTGTAGTACGGATAAGTCGTATATTTTCTCGCGCTGTCCAATACGGAGCCCAGCGTGAGCAGCATTTGTTGATTGACGTTTTGGTAGGATGCAATCGCATGGGCGCTCATTTCCTGATAGATGCGCTGCAGGAAAAAGAGAACGGCGATAACCAGCGGAACCAGAAATCCGAGAACGAGGAACACCACTATTTTTTTGAGAATTCCGCTCTTCCACAGGTGATTCGACTTTGTCGCCAGATGTCGTGTCCCCCCCCGACAGTCACGCAGATTCTGTTCTATCTAGTGTAGCAAAAAAAGCGGCTGCAAGAATAAGAAAAGAAGTGACCGCGAACGGCCACATCTTTCCATAAATGGTTATCCGATTTCGAGAGCGCGTCCGAATGCGCCATGGTGCAGGCAACATTGCGCGGCGAATGCGGAAGCGGATTCCGCAGCGAGCGCCATATCGCCGTCATGGGTAAGATAGGTGACCAGAAAAGCCGCAATGTAAGCATCGCCTGCGCCCAAGGCATCGACCGCGTTCGTCTGAACGGCTTTCTGCGTATGCTTACGGTCTTGTTCGAATACGCAGGAGCCTTGCATGCCGCGCGTAATGACGACGGTACGCGCTCCGCTGCGCAGAGCCGATTGGGCAAGGGCCTCTACCTCATCGTCCGATTTAGGACCCCCGGAGAAAAAGGCAAACCGCAGAAGGGGGCACAGTCGCTCGATATTTTGGGGCGTATAGCCATCCGAAAAGTCCATCGACAGCGGGGCCCTCCGTCCGATCGCCGGCAGAAACTCGTCAAGAAAGCTGTGCACGCTCGTATGAATGAGATCGTACTGCTCCATCAAGGCGTAATCTTCGTCGCGAAGTCTCAGCTGGGCCGTCAATTGCGCCACGTCAAATCCGTTATTGCCGACAAAGTGACGATCGCCCGTCTCGTCTACCCGAATATAGTTCTGTGCGGTCTTGGCGTGCATGACGCGAATGCGACGGGTGTCCAAGCCCTCCTCCTCCAGGACGCGAAGAAAGTGGCGGCCCGGTTCGTCATCGCCCATTAATCCGATGTAAGCCGCTGCCTGTGCGCCGTAACGACGGGCCAGTACGGGAACGTTCACGGAGTTGCCGCCAGGATACAACATTTGCTTGTGAAGATAAGCGTCCATGACGCTGTCGCCCACGCCCATGATTTTCATCTGTACAGCGCCCCCTTGCCGTCAATACTTCTCAACGCCCATATACCGGCGAGATGACATCGGATGTCCTCTCAGCAGGGAGATCTCCGTGCAATAGCGTGTGCCGAGATTATTCAATACGAGGGTTCCGACATAGGGACGCGTCCATTCCGCAACTCCGGACAGATCGAATCCGGCGGCATCCAACACGGTAAGCTTGGTCGTGGTGCGCTGCAGAAACTTGACGGCCCGTTCTTCCAACGGACGGGTTTTGCCGGTACCCAGATAAGCGAATACAGGAGTTTCCTTGTCGACGGCTTCGAACGCTCCATGGAAAAATTCTCCTGCATGCAACGGGGACGAGTGGATCCAGATCGACTCCATGAAGTTGCAATTGGTTTGAACGTAGGATACGGAACAATTCAGACCGGCAGCGATCGTGTAAATGATCGGCTCGTCCAGATGCGAGAGCGCGAATTGACGGATACGGGACTTGTGCTCCGCTGCAACCCGGTCGCAAATCTCTTCGAGCGCAAGCATGGCGTCATCCATGTCCTTCGCACGGTGGGTGCCGTCCAACGCATCCAGCAGGGCAAAAATCGTCATATAGACTTCCGGATAGATGCTGAGAACCATCGGGTAAGGATTCACCGGGTCATCATAATAGTAAATGGGATAATCCACTGCTTGTTCCAATGCGGAACCGGGAGCGGTGGTAAAGCAAGCGGTCAAAGCTCCCTGTTCTTTGGCCAGCTTGGCGGCGGACACGGTCTCGGGAGTTCCTCCGCTCTGGGAATTAAACACGACAAGACAGTCTTTGCCGAGGCGGCGCGGAGGGTCTTGATAAAACTCGTTGGCCGAATAGGATGCCGTGAAGACTTTATCCGTCTCGCGCTCCATCATATACTTCCCCGGGTACAGAGTAGCAAGAGAACCGCCGCAAGAGACGAAGTAGACCGTCTGCAAATCGCGGCCTTCCACCGCTTTTTTCAACGAAGCAATCTGTTGGCGAACAAGCTCGAGTTTATCTGCATGCAACATAATCGTATACAATCTCCTTTTTCATCCAGATGATGTCGTTATCCTTTGATGCCTACCATGGCGATACTCTTGGTAAAATATTTTTGCAGCAAGATGAAGACGATAACCATCGGCACGGTGGCGCATACGACGCCGGTCATCGTAATGTTGATCCACTCGTAGTACTGTCCCTTGAGAGCATTGAGACCCACCGTAATGACGTGCATGCCGGGTTTATTCGTCAAGGTTACCGGCCACAAAAACGAGTTCCAGCTGTCCTTGAAGGCGAAGATAACCAGCGTGGCCAGCGCGGTTGTGGCATTGGGAAGGACGACGCGGAAGAAGATGCCGAACCTTCCAAGGCCGTCGATCCGCGCGGCTTCCTCAATCTCGTGAGGGATGGACAGAAAGAATTGACGCATAAAGAACGTAAGCATGCCGCTAGTGAGAAAGGGAATGATCAACGCCTGATACGTATTCACCCAGCCTAACTGCACGCTCATGCTGTAAATAGGCACCAGCGTGACTTGCGCCGGAATCATCATCGTGCCGATGATGATGAAAAATACGAGCTTGTTGCCCGGGAACTTGATCTTGGCCAGCGCATACCCGGCCATCGTATTCACGATCAGATTGCCGAGAATGATGCCGCCGCTCATAATGGCCGTGTTTTTATACCAGTTCAGCAAGCCGGAGTCGAAGACGTACCGGTAATTCTCGAGTACCCAGCGATCGGGCATCACGAACTTTCCGATATCCGGCTTGTCGAGGAACGAGGTGTACAGCGCAAAAAGAAAAGGTAACAAATACAGGAGCACAGCCCCGATAAGGACGAAGTGACGAAGGACGGTTAACCATTTCAGTTGAAGATTCGCGGAATACTTGTTCATTACGCATGATCCTGACTGCGGCTGGCAAGCGCGCGTTGAGTAATCGAGACAATCATTAGCACGGCAAAAATAATGAACGCTGCAGAACTGCCGTATCCGGGATTGAAATAACGGAAGTTTTGCGAATAGAAGAACGTCACCAGCGTACTGGTCGTGCCGGCGGGACTGCCAACGACGCCGCCTGAACGCGCAAGCGTATACGGTTCGTCGAAGCACTGCATGCACCAAATAATGCTTAAGATGATGACGAGCGAGGTCGTCGGCCGCAGCTGCGGGATCGTGATGTACAACATGCGCTGCAAGCCGGAGGCGCCGTCAACCTTGGAAGCTTCGATAATGTCGTTCGAAATGGCTTGCAAGCCGGTAATGAATAATACGATAAAGAAACCAAGGTTCTTCCAGATGACAAGAATGCAAACGAAAGCAAGAGCCGTGCGCGTATCGGCGGGCCACGTTACATTGGGAATTCCGAACAGGCGATTGAGCAACGTCGGGATCTCGCCGCGCTCAATAAACAAGTACATGACCGAAATGGTGAGCGCAACCGCCGAGGTCACGGCGGGAATATAATACATCGTACGATAGACGGCTCTGCCGCGAATAACGGCTTCGATGTTATACGCAACGAGAAAGCCAAGGATCACGAGCACCGGAACGCTTACGGCGGTGATCACAACCGTGTTTTTGGCGGCTAGCCAGAACGCGGGATCGGCGAATAGCTTTTCAAAATTGCCCAGTCCGATGAACCGCGCATCCGCCATTTTAAGAAAGTTGATTTCCTGAAAGCTGTAAAGAAGAGATTGAAACGCCGGGTAATAGAACCAGACGAACATAAGCAGCAAGATTGGCGCCACGAAAATGTAGCCTGCGACATAATCTCTTTGAGCTAGAGACAATCTGGTTTTGGCTAGAGCGGTTGTCAACCGTCATCCCTCACTTCTGATAGGAGTCCTCCGCCATCTTATCCAACAGTTCCTTGACCGTGCCGCGGTTTTGGAAGATAACGGATTCCAACCCGGTTACCAGGTCGGTTTTAAAGCGGTTTGCCGCTACCGGATAGTTGAACGCGACTGCCGAATCGGCGGTTTCCAGTACCACTTTCATTTCCGGATATAGCTCTTCATAGGTCGGAACGAAGGAGGTCATAGCGGGAATATCTCCGCGCTCCTCTGCAAGGTAACGATAAGATTCTTCGCCCAGCATGGCTGCAATGACTTCCATGGCGGCTTCCTTATTTTTCGCGGAATCCAGCATGGCCAGCGCCCATCCGTACAGCGTGGACTTCTGAACCGTTCCGGCCGGAATCGGGACCAGCGTCCATTCGAAGTCTACTTGCTTGTCGCGCAACGTGGCGACATACCAAGGGCCTGCCGTCGTCATCGCGACTTTACCGGAAGCGAAGGCGTCAACATCTCCGTTCACGCCGATCTGCGCAGGCGTAGCTGCAACTTGATGCTTGTTGAACAGATCCACGATGAACTGCATGCCTTCCTGGTTGCCTTCGCTGTTCATATTTTCGCCGAAGTTCCAACCGCCGCCGAATGCGTGCAAGTATTGCGAAATGTGGAACTCGTGAAGGTTGACGCCGACGCCATACTGGCCTTTTTCCTTATCGGTGACCGCCAGAGCCGCCTTGACCAAATCCTCCATCGTCTTCGGCGCTTCCTCGATGCCGGCGTTCTTGAGCATCGTCATGTTGACGGCCAGCGCGCTGATCGTGGTCGTCAGAGGCAGAGCGTACTGCTTGCCTTCATATTTCCATCCGTTGACGTTAGCGGCATCAAGCTTGCTGGTGTCATAGCCGACTCCCTCGATCAAATCATCCAGCGAAGTGAACGTTCCGTTGATGATGAGCTCCAGAACGCCTTCGTTGTTTAACCCGATCAAATCCGGAGCCGATCCGGAAACGATCTGGGCGGGAAGGACCTTCCACATTTCCTCTTCAGAGGGGTAATATTCCGCAACGACTTCAATGTTCTTTTCTTTCAGTTTCTCGTTGGCGGTATTCATGAAAAATTCTAGCGCGCGTCTCCAAGCGTCGTCCGGAATCCCCGTCGAAAATACGACTTTCGTTTTCTCGCCGACGGACGGTCCGGCTTCCCCTTCGGATGCCAAGTTGGACGGCGTGGCGGCTTGTTCCGATTTGCTACTGCAAGCGGTGAACAATGCAACGACCATGACAGATGCCAAAAGCAGACGAATAATCTTTCCCAAGAATGTTTCTCCCCCTTGATTTTGATGGTGACTACGCGTTGAATCTATCTCAGTGTAGCATCGTTAGTTTTAATCAAATTGATGATTTTTGATCGATTCATTGATCTTTTTTGTCGTTTTTTTAACAAGCCCCATACGGGAGCGGGGGCCAGTCCAAGAGTTACGCATTCGCAAACTTTGTGTAGGGCAAAAAATCTTGCCGGGATTGGCGCCACAGTAAAGGCGTCCCCAG
>NZ_JBEPYQ010000054.1:15163-46391 GCF_041641335.1 Cohnella sp.
GGGGACGCCCCTCGCGTTTCCTAACCCCCTAATGAATTTTCTAACTATTTCACTTCAATGAGCTCCGACTTTTGCAGCAGCCTCTGGATGATCGCCGCAACCTCCGCGCGGGTCATGTTCGCCTTAGGGGCAAGCGTATCCGCGCTTCTGCCTGTTACGATGCCGGCTTGTACGCTGCTCGAAACCCCATTTTGCGCCCATTTGGCCACCTTTGCCGCATCTCCGAAAGGATGCAGAACCGCGTCTGCAGATTTGGCGGACCATGTATCTGCCAACCCGGTCAGCACCATCGCTTTGGACAGAATCAGCATCGCTTGTTCGCGGGTGATTTTGTCTTGCGGACGGAAGGTGCCGTCCTCGAAGCCGTCGATCAGTCGATATACATATGCCGTGTTGATCACGCCGCTATACCAGTCCGATGCTTTCACGTCGGAGAAGGCCGTCGCGCCGCTTTCCGGCTTAAGCCCCAGTCCGCGCACGAGAATGGCTGCGAATTCGGCGCGGGTAATGTCCCGATTCGGAGTGAACTTGCCGCCCCCCGTTCCGTCGATGACCATCCGCGAGCCCATATCGTTTACCGCAGACTTCGCCCAGTGCTTCGCCACATCGCTGAACTCAATCGGATTCCAGACAACGGCGTACGTACTGTTCGTCAAACTGTTGATCTTGGCAAAATATCTCGCGCCGTTCTTAGTCACCTGTGTCGGCACATGACGCACCGAACCGTCCGCCTCGATCACGACGCCTGTCGTAATCTTGTTCGGGTCGATTCCGTCCGGAATGGCGACTGTTCTCTCAACGTAAGCGTTAAACTTCGTCACGTTAACCGATTGACTGCCGTAAACCGCTGTAATATTGAACTCGAGCGGCGGCATGACGAGCGAGAACGTCCCTTTCTCCGCCGCGTTCTCCGCAAGCTTGACCGTCTCTGCCGTAGAGGCGGATATTTCAATCCGCACTTTGATGTCCGCCAGATTGGCCGGCTTGCCAAGCTGCGAGAAGATCGCGTCGATGTTGATCTCGTGCGCCGGAATCGTATAGGTCGCATTGTCCGTTTGGAGAACGAGAACCGCTTCCTTGTTCTCCATGTTTTTGACCATTTGGCCGTTCAGTTCGCCAATGATGACGTCCGACTTCGTTTTGACCGGAATCGTCACGACAGCGCCTTGGCCTTCAGCGGCCAGCTTGTCGTCCAGCTTCTTCTGGTCTATGGCTATAGTAAGGAGAGTTTGGTCGTTGCGCTTGCCGGTCGTAGCCGTTCCGGCGCTTTCCTCCTTGCCGTTCACCAGCACGATAACGGCCTCTTCGTTAGAGCTGCCGGATGTTCCGCCGTTCGCTCCTCCGCCGCTGCCGCCGGAATCGCCGCCCGAGTTACCTCCGTCGCCGCCGGTCGGAGCGCTCGGAACGACGGTGGAAGATGCGGTCGAAGCCGCGCTGCTGCCCGCTGCGTTAATCGCCTTCACCGTGAACGTATAGCTCGTGCCGTTGGTCAAGCCAGTAATTGTGATTGGGCTGGCCGCTCCGGTCGCCGTCAAGCTTCCCGGATGGGAAGTCACGATATATCCCGTGATCGAATTGCCTCCGTCGTTAGCCGGCGGCGTAAAGCTGATCGTCGCTAGGCCGTTCCCGGGAACAGCAGTCACGTTCGTCGGCGCTCCAGGAGACCCGGCTGGCGCTGTCGGCGTAACGCTTGCCGACGGTGCCGATGCCGGGGAATCCCCAGCGCTGTTCGTGGCAACGACCTTGAACGTATAGGTCGTGTCGTTCGTCAAGCCTGTAACCGTAATAGGGCTGGTCGTCCCCGTTGCCGTTATTCCTCCCGGTTCGGAGATAACCTTGTAGCCTGTAATCGCGCTGCCCCCGTTGTTCGCCGGAGGAGTAAAGCTGACCGTCGCCTCGCCATTCCCCGCGATGGCCGTCACATTCTTCGGCGCTCCGGGCGATCCGCCCGTTCCCGTCGATCCCGGCTCCGCGGAGACTTCGTTGGATGCGGCGCTTAAATCGTTGCCAATGCCCGCTTTCACGACAAAATAATACGTTTTTCCATTTACCAGGTTGGGCACCTGGTACGTCGTTGCTCCCGTTATCGTGACGTACTTCTCATCGTCAAAGCCCTGGGAGGTTTCGGAAACGTACACGTTGTAATACAACGCCCCCGGAACCGCATTCCATCCCAATTGTACTGAAGCGTCCCCTGCGACCGCCGTCAACTGTTGCGGATTTGCGGGTTTGCCCGGCAGATTAACGCTCTGAATCACGCTCGCATCCGCATACCCTGTCGCCTTAACGGTGACCGTGTGCGTGCCGCCGCTAAGCACGTCTCCATGAATGGTCAGCTTGCCCGCTGCAACTGTATAATCCGCAGTTGACAGCGCCGCTCCGTCTACGCTCACTTCTGTAATCGCTCCGCGCCATGTCGCATCATCCGTGAACGTAATTTCAATCGAATGATCCGTATCGTTATCGCTGTCGTCCGCCGTCAAAGCCGGAGGCTGAGCGGAACCGCCGCCGGACGAACCGGAGTTAATGTCGCTCGAAGACAACGCAATCTCGCTGAACCTCACGATCTTGCCGGCGCCGTCTACCTCGTACACCGCAATGTACTTGTTCGTTGCGGCGTCAACGCCCGAGATGTCACTGCCGGCCGTGTAGTTGGACGCTCCGATCGGCACGGCGTCTCCGACATTCGGCTGCGGCGTGCTTCCTGAACCGACCAGAACCTTCAACTGATTGCCCGCTCCCGCCGTCACTCCGTTCAGCGTCGTCGTTCCCGGTTGCGTTCCCGGCTGGGCCGTCGGCGTCGACCCGAAGCCCGGAGCCGGAGCAGTACCTCCGCCGGAAGAGCCCGACCTAATGTCGGCGCTTGTCAGTTCAATGACGCTGAACGACAAGATTTTGCCGGACGGGCTTGTTTCATACAATTCGACATACTTGTTCGTCGTTGCGTCTACGCCCCCGATATCGTCGCCGATCGTGTATGCGGTAACGCCAATCGGCGTGTCATCCCATACATACGGCCTCAATGCCGGATCGGCAGGAGAAGAGTTCACGCGCAGCATCAATTTATTGCTGCTCTTCCCTAAAGTGACCGAGGGCAGCTTCGTCGTGCCTGCCGCCGTACCCGGCTCGGCATCGGGCAGCGGATCAAAATCCGGCGCCGGAGGCGGGGTAACCTGGGTGAGAACGACCCCGTTCCCGCCAACGATGACGATTCTTCCATCGTCGCCGAATGCCGCGCCGGTGAACTGAACCTCGAAGAATCCGGAATCCGACAGTCCGGTAGCCTTCAGCTTATTCGCCCAGGTCAAACCGCTGTCCGTCGAAGCAAGAATCATGTCCTGTTCCCCTACCCACACATAGCTTCCGTGACCGTCATGGGCGAATCCCTGAAGAGCCCTCGATGAAGCAATGTTCCTCGAAACCCAATTCACTCCGTCGTCATCAGAGACATGTAGGGTGAGGTTCGTCCCTCCGTTGCTTATCAATCCATACAGAACATTGTCGGCGAAAGCCAGACCGTCAACCGTAACATTGCTCGCGATCTGCCAAGTATCCCCCTCGTCAGCGGAAACCAGAACGGCTGGCGGAACGATTCGCCATGAGAAGTTTTCATAAACTCGAAACCCCTGCCCTGTCGCAATAAACTTCCCATTGGCGAAGATCACGTCGGAGAATGAATGATATTGAACGTTATCCGAATACGACGGTGCCTCCCAGGTTACGCCGTCGTCCCTGGAGATGAAAACGTGCTGTAATACAGACGTTCCAACCACGCTGCTGACCGCAACCAAGGTACCTTGACCATCGCCATGGACATCGCCATAAGCGACGCTCCGAAGGTAACAATTGTCATTAGCGAAGGAATGATCCGCCCACGTCTGCCCGTCGGACGACAAGAGCACCGTACAGAAATCGCCGACTGCCACAAACTGTTCATTGAGAAACGCGACGCTTTCAAGGCTTCTAGACGTGCCGGAATCCCGACTCTCCCACTCCATCCCGTCCTCCGATGTCAGAATGGTCCCCTCCGACCCTACCGCCACATAGATTCCGTTCCCGTAGGTTACATCCCGAAGACTGGAAGCGGTCGGTTTTGGAGCAACAGGTCTCAGATTGTCCGGCATATCCGTGAAATCCCTTTGGCTGAAGCTGCCGGCTGTCAATTCGATCTGACTGAACCGAGTTACATAATCGGCGCTGTCTTTCTCATACAGCGCAATGTATTTGTTCGTCATTACGTCGGCGCCCGCAATGTTGGCCCCCATCGCATAAGCGTGATTAACAAATTCGCTCCCGTCCATAATCGACGGAGAAGGGGGATAATTGTTGGTGTCTTGCCGAAGCGCCACGCCCGCTGCCGGTCGGTCGATCGGCTCGGACGAAATTTGCACCGACAAGGTATGACCGGCCTCTGGCGTTACTCCGGACAGCTTCGTTGTACCCGGCTTCGTGCCGGGCTCTGCCTTTAACGTCGACGGAAAGTCCGGAATCAGCCAATCGCTGTCGGCAATATCGTCCGCCGTCAGCTCGATTTCGCTAAAAGCTACAATTTTTCCGAAGCCTGCCACCTTGTACAGGGCGACGTATTTATTGGTTACCGCATCTACCCCCGCAATATCCGCGCTACCCGAGTAAGCCACGAAACCCTCGTAGCCGGGAGGTGCGCTATCAATCTCGTTCGGTATGGGAGTAGGACTGGATGTCACCCGAATTACATATTGCCCCCCGGACCAAGGCTCCAGCGGCGGCAACCCCGTCAGCTTCGTCGTCCCCTGCTTCATTCCCGGCTCTGCAACGGGCAGCGGCGAAACGAAGAGCGGCACATCCTGCCCTTTCACAGCGACCATTACATAGGCTCTTGTTCCCGAAGGATTAGCGTATCCGGTCGGAGGGTCGTTCAGTTCCGCCCAGAAGTGATAATAATTCGCTACTGCCGAATTGTATGAACTACTTCCGGCTTCCTCCCAAGTACCGGGTTTCACGTCTACAAGAACTCTTGTATCGTCCTCTGCTTTGATCCATGCGCTTGTCACGCTTGCTTCCAAGGCATCGATCACGGCTTGAGCTGTGCCATAGACTGCGCCGGTGACTGTCGATCCGCCATCTACTATAATAATCTCCGGCTCGCTGAGCCTTACCGCACTTGGCTCCGCATATGCCGACGGGCTCGCCGTCGGCAGCCACAACGACAATACAAGCAACATAATCGTCAGTCTGGTTACCAGATTGGCGCCTGGAAACCTCTCACCATACTGCGGCTCTCGTTCCCGTTCCTTCATCTTCAACCGCCTCTCTTCGTCAACAACGATGTAAATATTTGCCTTGCAGACATCCTACCAAGACACAATAAACAAGGAATAAACAAATACCGACAACATACGACTCGTTGCATCTGGAGAAGTCGAATCTTGTTTACGATTTGTTTATTCCGATAAGGTAAGCTGATAGAATGACATAAGAAAGGAGGAGAGACAGTGCCCGGAAAAACGCCGCTAAGAAGGTCGATCGTGATCGGCGCGATCACTCTTCTGCTTGCCTCGCTCTTTGTTCTCTGGCTGACGAAAAACGAAGACGGCTTGCAAAACTCCCTGCAAGTTCGCGACGGAACGATGAGCTTGCACGATTGGAACCCCGATCAGATCCCGGCCGTCAAGCTGGACGGGGAATGGGAATTTTATTGGAATCGGCTGCTGACCCCCGAAGACTTTCGGATGCACGGAGAAGCGTTGACCGGAAGCGCCGCCTATATGACGGTTCCCTCCTCCTGGAACGGACAAGTTGTTAAAGGAGACAAGCTGCCCGTCTACGGGGCGGCGACTTATCGAATGGTACTGGCCGATCTCCCGTCTTCGGGAGTTTACGCCTTGAAAAAAACGAACATCCGATTTTCGAGCCGGATTTACGTGAACGGGGAGGAACTGCTGGCGGACGGACTGCCGGGCAGCGGCGACCAAGCTTACGAGCCGGGCAATCGGCCTCAGCTGAACGCTTTCTATAGCGATGGCAGAGAGGTCGAGCTCGTCGTGCAAGTCGCCAACTACGACTACGTCAATTCCGGCATTGTCGTCCCTCTCCTGTTCGGCAAGCACGAGGCGTTGAACGGCCTTCAGCAGCAAACGATGGCGCGGGAATTCGTCATCCTCTCGATTCTCGGCACGCTGGCGTTGATCTACGTCATCTGCTTCATTGCGGCGGCTATGTACAACAGGAAGGATTATTCCTTGCTGATGCTGGCGTTTCTCTGCGCGGTGGCCGGCATCTATCACAGTCTGATGGGCGAACGTTCGCTGATGCTGCTGATCCCGGACGTCTCGTTCGTGACGCTGTACAAAATCAAAGACGTAGCCTCGGTTCTCACTTGCATGGCGATGGCTTTATCTTTCTATCAATTGCAAAGAAGCATCATTTCGTTCAGGCTGACGCTGGCTGTCACGCTCGTGCTGGGGACTTTCGGAATGTTAGTCGTATTCCTCCCCATCAGCGCGTATACGCCAATTCAATATTACATCGTCATTATGTACCAACTGCTGCTCGGCTGGCTTTTCGCAAGAGCCGCTTATTTGTATATCCGCGGCGGGGAAGGCCATCGCTGGAAGGCCTTTCTGCTGTGCATCGCCATCCTGCCGATCAATTTTACTCTATCGATACGATCTTGTTCGCGCTAAGCGTCAGCTCATCGCTGCAATTCAGCCAATTCTGCATCATCGCGTTTAATCTGGCCATGCTCTTGCTCATCGTTCTCCGTTTTTTCGAAGCGTACAATACGATCAATGAGATGAAGAACCAGCTGCTGCGACTGGACAAAATCAAAGACGATTTCCTGTCCAACACTTCCCATGAACTGAGAACGCCGCTGAACGCCATCGTCAACATCTCCGAGACGCTTCTTAAAGGGGTGAACGGCCCGGTCAACGGGGAGCAGGCGCAAAACCTGTCGCTCGTAGTCGGCAGCGGAAGACGGCTGACTCATCTCGTCAACGAACTGCTCGACTATTCCAAGCTGAAGCACGGGGACATGAAGCTGCACAAAAGTCGTCTCATCTTGAAGGCGTACGTTGAATCGGTCATTCGCATTCATCTCTTCCTGCTGGAAGGAAAAAACGTGACGCTGGTCAACCGAGTGTCGGACGACCTGCCGCTCGTTCATGCGGACGGCATCCGGCTTACGCAAATTTTGCACAACCTGATCGGCAACGCGATCAAGTTCTGCGATCGGGGAGTCGTGGAAGTAAGCGCGGCGGTTGCGGGAGAATGGGTCGACATTCGCGTCAAAGATACCGGAATCGGCATAGAGGCTCACATGCAGGAGCGCATCTTCATGGATTACGAGCAAGGAGAGCATGCGGAAGGGGCTCAATACGCCGGAACCGGACTCGGATTGAGCATTACGAAACGTCTCGTCGAACTGCACGGAGGGCGCATCGGCGTTCGCTCGACTCCGGGGCAAGGCGCAACCTTCTCGTTTACGTTGCCCGTTGCGCCCGGTAAATCCGTCAAAACGGAAGCAGAGCCGCCGCGATACGCGAACGAAACCCTTTTCTCCGAGGCCGATCTGGCTCATCAGAATTATCCGCTGCGCGTCGAAGGCGAACAGCCGGAATCGATTCTGATCGTGGACGACAATGCGTTGAACCTGCAAAGCATGATCAATCTGTTCAAGCTCGAGAAGCAAACGATCGTCGCCGTCAATCGCGGAGAATTGGCGCTCGAAGCCGTTCTCTCGCGTCAGGAGCTTCTGCTCGTCATACTGGATATCACAATGCCCGATCTGTCCGGCTTCGAGGTGCTGCGCCGTATCCGCGAACGGTTCTCTCCCTTCGAATTGCCCGTTCTGATGCTGACGGCGCGAAGTCGCAGCGAGGACATCCGGCTGGCGATGGAGCTGGGAGCCAACGACTTCGTCGCCAAGCCGTTCGAATCCGAGGAACTGATGGCTCGGGTCAGAAGCCTCTCGAAGCTGAAGTCGTCGGTCAAGCTGGCCCGGGACGCGGAGATCGCCTTCTTGCGCTCCCAGATCAAGCCTCATTTCCTGTACAACGCCTTGACCGCGATCGCCGAGCTGTGCGTGACCGATTCCCGGCAGGCGGAGGAAGTGACGCTGCAGTTGTCGCGTTATTTGCGCAGCAGCTTCGATTTCAAGCATCTGGACGCGTTAACGACGCTTAGCAACGAGTTGGAATTGGTCCGCTCCTATGTCGCGATCGAGCAAGCCCGCTTCGGAGCCCGGCTGCAAGTGGAGTACGAGGTAGACGCCGATCCGAACCTGCTGATCCCTCCGCTCATCGTTCAACCGCTGGTAGAAAATGCGATTCGGCACGGAGTCATGTCCAACTCCAGAGGAGGCAAGGTGAGTCTTCTCGTTAAGGGAAGCTTGGGGAACGGGGTCGTTTTATGCATAGAAGATAACGGCCGCGGGATGAGCCCGCAGAAGTTGAGTCGCGTGCTCCATCCGGATTCGGCGGCGAAAGGCATCGGGTTGTGGAACATCAGCCAGCGCTTGCGGCTTCTGTACGGTACGGAGATGCGGTTCGAGAGCAAGGAAGGCCGAGGCACGCGAATCGAGATCGCGCTTCCCGGAGAAAACGCGATGGCGAAAGGAAGTTGACGGATGCTGCGAATCATGATTGTAGACGACGAGGAGCTCGCGGCGATGAGACTGAGGCGCATCGTCGCCGAATACGGCGAGCCTAGCGAAGTCGTCCTGTTTCTGGACTCGCTGGAAGCGCACGAATATGCCAAAAAGCATGCAGTGGACGTCGCTTTTCTGGACATCTCCATGCCGGACATCAATGGCATGCAATTATCGAAGCTGCTGACGGACGTTAACGAGTCGATCAAAATCGTTTTTGTAACCGGATATGACGCGTATGCGGTTCACGCCTTCGAGTTGAACGCCTTGGATTATATGATGAAGCCGGTCACGGCGGAGCGGCTGAACGTCACGATGAAGAGAATCCGGGCAGGGCGCCCGTCGATCGAGGCGACAAGGCCTCCGCTCGAAGTGTTTCTGTTCAACGGCATGACCGTAAGCGTCCGGGACGCAGACGGCGTACGAGAAGCCGTGAAGCTGAGAAGTCCGAAAACCGAAGAACTGTTCGCCTTTCTGGTGTGCAAGCGGACCGTGCACAGAGAGGAAATCATCGATACGCTATGGAACGGATTCGTGCCCGACAAAGCCTGGAAAAACTTGAATTCCACGCTGTATTACGTTCGCAAGGCAATTAATGCGGACGGACGCAAATGCGAGATCTCGATGGCGGGCAATGAAATCCGGATCAACGCGGACGAGTTGTACTGCGATCTGCACGACTTCGAACGGTTGCTGAAGGAAATTCGGCGCGACCCGGAACGAAACGCCGGCCTGCTCCAAAGAGCCGAGGCACTGTACTCGGGACCGCTGCTGCGGGGCAAAGCTTATGATTGGGCCAGCGGATACGCGCTCAATCTCGAGCGGCAATATACGGAGCTGTTGGAGCTCCAAGCCCGCCATTTCCGTCAACGTGGGCAGCTGCTTCAGGCGTTGAACGGCTATGGCGAGATTTTGAAGCTGGATGCCTTGCGCGAAGATATCCACATCGAGCTGATTCGCATTTTCCTGGAGCTTGGCCGCAAAAACGAAGCGATCCGGCAATACCGGCAATTGGAGACGATGCTGCTCTCTGAACTGGGGATGGAGCCGGATTCGAAAATCAGGGAGTTGCTGCAATAAGCCTTGAATCCGACACGCGGACGGACGATGCCCGAACGAGGCCGTTCCGCAACCTAACAGAAGGCTTTGCGCCACCCCATATCGGGGTGACGCAAAGCCTTCTTAATTATTCCCGCTTAAACCTTCAGAACGTCATGATCGACGTACCGCTCTCCATTCAGCTCGCTGACGACGTTGATTGCCACTTTGGCGCCGTCGCCCGCGGTAATGATCGTGTGCATGCTGACTCCGGCGATCGTACCGGCCGCCCATACGTTGGCGAGATTCGTCTTGCCGTCGGGGGCGCAATCGACGATCGTCTTGATCCTCGGCTCGGTGCCTGGCTTGGTGACGATGCCGCTTGCCTCGGCTACATCCGCGAACAGACCGGTGGCGATTATGACGTGAAGCGCCTCGTACGACTGCCCGTCCGCTTCGATCGTAACCGAGCCGTTCACGGGAACGAGCTTTGTCGCTTTGCCCGTCACGAACTCCGCTCCGAATTTGGTCGCCTGCTTCTTGCCTACGGCTACGAGATCGGGACCGGTGATCCCTTCGGCGCCGTAATGGTTTTCCACCCATGCGCGTTTCGTTACGCTCTGATCGTTATCGATCACCAGCGTTTTCTTGCCGGCCTTAGCGGTAAAAATCGCGGCGCTGGCTCCCGCCGGTCCTCCGCCGATAATGGCAACGTCGTACATCGCACTCACTCCTCATGTGAAAATTAGGAAGCTCCACTTTATTGTAACACGCGAATGAATCGCTTTCAAAAAGTAAGCCCCACTCCGAGGAAATCCGTTCGTACGACGCGCCCATCCCTGCTAATGGGATACTTCCTCCAGCCGCTCCACGCCGACCGTCTGCACGTCCGTCGGACTCTGGCCGACCTGAACGGTCGCCACGCCTCCCTCGACGTCAACGCGCTCGATCCAGACCGGCTCTCCGCTGTCCAGGCGAACTTTGATGTTATCCGCCGATTCGTAAATTTCCTTAGCTCTTTGCGCATCCATAGAATCAGTCCTCCAAGGTTTCCTCGATGTCCGGCACCCATCCGTTCTGAAAAGTAACCTGCCCGCCGCCCAGCCCTTCGTTCACCATCCGGTCGACGTCCATGTCGTATTCGTCCCTGCCTTCGTAAATCGAGTCTTCGAGCCCTTTCCCGTCTTCTTCGGAAGCCACTTGCGGCATCTCCCTTCGGCAATGGATTGAGTCTTTACCAATATTCCCTGTCCGATTGTTTTCCATGCGAATGGGCAACTTAAAGCCGTGTTCGAGAAAGTCCGGTTGTCCGCTCCCTGAATTCAAATTTCGTCGTCGAACCTCTACAGCAAAGGAGCGTTAGCCATGCATACGGTCTGGAAAGGCGCGATCAGCTTCGGGCTCGTGCACGTTCCCGTCAAAATGTTCACCGCCACCGAAGACAAGGATATCCATCTGAGGATGATTCACAAGGCTTGCGGCACGCCGATCGCCAATGTTCGCACTTGCCCCCACTGCGAGCAGGAGGTCGCTTGGGAAGAGATCGCCCGCGGCTATGAGCAGGAGAAGGGACGGTTCGTGCTGTTCGAGCCGGAGGAGCTGGACGCGATCAAGCCGGACAATACGAAAACGATCCAGATTCTCGACTTCGTCGATCTGACGGAGATCGATCCGCTGTACTACCAAAAGGCGTATTACCTGTCTCCGGATCAAGCGGGATCGGGCGCATATAATCTGCTCCTCGAAGCGATGCGGCAGTCCGGCAAGATCGGCATCGCCAAAATCGCCATCCGCAGCAAGAGCAGCCTTGCGGCCATAAGGCCCGTCGACAACTGCATCTGCATGGAGACGATGCATTATCCGGACGAGATTCGCCCGCTGCAGCTCGTCCCTAACTTGCCCGAGCAGACGAACGTCAACGAGAAGGAGCTGACGATGGCCAAGATGCTCATCGAGCAGTTGTCGACTCCGTTCGAGCCCGGGAAGTACACCGACGACTACCGCATTGCTCTGCAAGAAGCGATACAGCGCAAAATTTCCGGCGAAGGCGCGGACATCGTCACCGCTCCGGACGTGGAGAGAACGAACGTCATCGATCTGATGGCCGCGCTTCAAGCTAGCCTGGAAGCCGCCAAACCGGGAGCCGCCCCGACGGATTCCGACGATGCCGGGTGGGGATCGCGGCAAAGCCAAAACCCGGGGAACGCGCGGGCGCAAAAAAGAAGGGGCGGTGCCTTGACGCCATGAAAGCCGCGAATGCGATTACGCCTACCAGATCGTTGTTCCTGCTTAGGATTACCGTCGGACCTTGGCCATGGAGCTAGAGCCCGTCATTCCGTTCGAGCCGATCGCCGTGACCGACTTGCCGCAGGAAGACGGCTGGGTGGCGCAGATCAAATGGGACGGCGTTCGTATGCTCAGCTACTTCGACGGCCGGGAGGCCCGCCTGATTAACCGACGGCGCAACGATCGTACGCTGCAATATCCCGAATTTGCCGATCCGACCGTCTACTGCACCTCTACCTCGTTCATTCTCGACGGCGAATTCATCGCCTTTGACGAGGTTCGGCCTTCTTTTCACGAGGTAATGAAGCGCGACGGCCTGCGCATGCAATCGGGCATAGCCGCGGCGCTTCCCAGGGTCCCCGTCACTTATATGATTTTCGACGTGCTGTATACGGGAGGAAAATGGGTTGTCGACCTGCCGCTGGAACGGAGGCAAAGCTTGCTGGAGGAAATTATCGTTCCGAACGAACGCGTTCAGTTGTGCCGAAACTTTCACGATTCTTCCGGTCTGCTGGAGCTGATGAAAACCCGCGGGATGGAGGGTGTCGTCTGCAAAAAGCTGGGCGAAGCTTACGGAATCGGCAAGAAGGACGGCCGCTGGCGCAAGCTGAAGCTGACGCGTGATCTGTACGCCGCGGTAGGGGGCGTCACTTACAACGGGCCGACGGTCAACTCGCTGCTGCTCGGCTTGTTCGATGGGACGGAGAAGCTGCATTTCATCGGATACGCGGGGACGGGGAAGCTGTCGCGGGAACATTGGAGGGCGCTGACCGAGCGCATTCCTTCGCTGGCCGTGCGGGAGATGCCGTTCTCAAGCCGGCCAGACCGGGAGAAAGGCGTCACCTGGGTAAAGCCTCATCTGGTTGCCAAGGTACAGTTCCTGAACTGGACCAAAGGGGGAACGATGAGACACCCCAGCATTCAGGCGCTGCTGCCGGAGCGTTACTTGGCGGAGTGCGTCGTCGGACAGAACGGCGCGGATTAAACGGAGTCCGATTTGCCGGAGAACGGAGGTACTTAGCGCATGATCAAAACGAAAACGGTCGTGCGGCTGGGAGAACACGAGCTGGCCATCTCCCATCCGGATAAGCCGATCTGGCCGGAAGCCGGCATTACGAAGCTGAAATACGTGCAGCTCTTGGCGGAGCTGGCTCCTTTCCTGCTTCCGTATACCGAAGGCCGCTATTTGACGACGATTCGCTATCCGGAGGGGATACACGGCGTATCCTTCTATCAGAAAAACTGCCCCGAGCCGATCCCGGAATACGTGCGAACCTCCAAGGACGGCAGCATCAACTTTGTCGTGCTGGACTCCGTGGAGACGCTGCTCTGGACGGGAAGCCTGTACAGCCTCGAATTCCACGTCTCCTCCGACGAGATCGACAACCCGCTGCCCAATACGTGGATGCTCGACATCGATCCTTCGCTTGACGAGGAGCCGCGGCTGATGGAAGCGACGGAGCATGTGCTGCAGGCGCTGGATTCCCTCGGCCTGAGCGCCGCGGCCAAAACGTCGGGAGCGACCGGCGTGCAGATCGTTATGCCGATCGAGCGCGGTCCGGACTTCGACGAGCTGCGCCGCTTCGGCAAATTTCTCTCCGAATATCTCGTCGCGCGCCAGCCCCGCCTCTTCACCGTGGAACGGCTGAAGAAGGACCGCGGTCCGCTGATCTATCTCGATTATTTGCAGCATTACGCCGGCAAGACGCTTCCCGCCCCCTATTCCCCCCGCGCGCGTCCCATGGCTACGGTATCGACCCCGCTGACCCGCGACGAGGTTCGCAAGGACGTCAAGCCGACCGACTTTCACCTGCTGAACGTGCCGCAGCGGCTCCGCGAGCGCGGAGACCCGTTGGCCGCGGTGCCCAGACAATCGCTCGGCCCGGTCATCGCCCATCTGCTCGGCAAGAAATAGCTACAGCAGCGGAGACAGGATCCGCGCCATCGCTTCCTTGACTTTCTGGGTACGCGACCGCTTCAGAAACCTCTGCAGATTAATCTCCTCGCTGTTCTGCAGATCCTGCAGAAAATGCCGCTCTACCTCGGCAATGGCAGCCGGATCGAACAGATGCGCATTGATCTCGAAGTTGCTGTAGAAGCTCCGCAGGTCCATATTCGCCGAACCGACGACGGCGGCGAAGCGATCGACGACCAGCGTCTTGGCGTGGACGAAACCCTTCTTGTACTGCCACACCCGAACGCCCGAACGCATCATCTCCTCCGCATAGGACAGCGTCGCCAAGTGAACGAGCCACGTATCCGGAACATAGGGAATGATCAGCCGAACGTCCATCCCGCTGACGGCGGCGTCGCGAAGCGCCATCGCCACGCTTGCGCTCGGGATGAAATACGGCGTCGTCATCCAGATGCGCTCCTTGGCGGCGTTCGCCATCGCGAACACCGAATCGTGAATCGCGTCCCCTCTCCGGTTCGGTCCCGCTGGCACGATCTGTACCGCCTCCGCCTCGGGAATTCCGTGCTCGGGGAAATACGACGGATCGTCCGACTTCAGGCTCGTCGCGATCTCCCAGTCTTTCAGAAACACCTCCTGAAGCCAGTAGACGGAATCCCCCTCCAGCATCAGGTGCGTATCCCGCCAATAACCGAGACGGGGGTGCTTGCCGATGTATTCGTCGCCGAAGTTCAAGCCTCCGATAAAGCCGACTTTGCCGTCCACGACCGTGATTTTCCGATGATTGCGGTAGTTCATTCTCTTCTTGAGAAACGATGGCCGAAGCGGAAAGAAGCAAGCGCATTCCACGTCTCCCTCCCTCAGAATCCGGATATAGGAGTCCTTAAGCTTGATGCTGCCGATGCCGTCGTACAGCAGCTTGACCCGCACGCCCTCGGCCGCCTTGCGGAGCAGCATCTGCTGCAGCTGCCTGCCGATGCCGTCGTCCCGAACGATATAGGACGAAATATGAACGTGCGACCTCGCTTCGCCGATCGCGTGCAGCATCGCAGCGTACGTATCCTTGCCGTTGTTGAACACGGCCGTCCGGTTGCGTCCCGAGACGGGGAGCTCGCCGCGTTTGAGCAGCGTGCGGAACAGGCGCGGCTGTTCCGCGATCCCGGTCGGCGACAGCGCGGCGGGGTCCGTCACCGTCATCGTCATCGCCAGCAGCTTGGCGCGGCGGCGCTGGTCCAGGCTGCCCCTGCGGCGGGCCTTCCGACTTCTGCGATACTCCGTCGCCAGAAAGTAGTAGAGAATAAAGCCGACGAACGGGAACAGAAACAGGATGAACAGCCAAGCCGTCGCATGGGCCGGCCTCCGAAACTCGAGCAGCAAAATGGTGGCCGCCTGGAAGATAAAGATAAGCAGAAGCAGGCAAAGTCCGAACGCAATCATATCCATCGTACCCTCGCGTCTCTTAATGATTTCCAGGAATGAAAGAAAGCTTTCAAGAATAAATAGCAGTAGTACAGGGAAGAGCCCGACAAATCTCGATTCCGAAAGGAGAGCCGATGGCACACAGACGACGGAAAGCGAAATGGTCGTTCATCCTGATCCGGGACGCCGACTATCGGGTGAAGCAGTTCCGGGTGTCCGGGCGAGCGATTGCCGCGCTCCCCGTAGCCGCCGCGCTAACGGTCGCAGGGGCGTTCGCGGCCAGAGAGCTGGAATCGCTGCAGCGGATTCACGAGCTGGAAGCGCTGCTCGACGCCGGGGAAGTCCGCAGCGGAGCCGCCCTCGCGGCCAAGAACGGAGAAATTCGTTCTCTGAAGCAGGAACTGCTCGAACTGAACGACAGAACCGGGCAATTGCAGAAGAGGATGAACGAATTGGCGGTTCTGGAAGCCAAGCTTCGGCAATTCATCGGCCATTACGGCGACGGTCAGACGATTCCGCTGGGCGGGCCCGCTTCCGAAGTAGCGGTATCCTCCTATGCCGTCGCCGCGTCCGATAAAGTGTCGGCCGCCGCGGTCGAACTGACGATCGAAGACATCGCGGAATTATCGCAGATGCTGGGCGAGCTGGCCGACTCCATGGAAGCCAATCTCCGCAAGGCGGAGCGGCGGCAGGCCGAGCTGGACGCGCTGCCGTCGGCCTGGCCCACCGTCTCCAGACGGTTGACCTCGGGGTTCGGCTACCGAAGCGATCCGTTCACGCGCAAAACCGCGTTTCATGCGGGAGTGGACATCACCGGCGACGTCGGCGATCCGATCTTCGCCGCCGGAGACGGCACGGTCTCGGAAGCCGGGTTCAATCGCACACGTGGTAATTATATCATCATTGCCCATCGGACGGGTTTGGAGTCGCACTACTTGCATTTAAGCAAGATCGGAGTGAAGATCGGACAGCGGGTAGAGCGGGGCGACCGGATCGGGGAGATGGGCAACACCGGGCGCAGCACCGGACCGCATCTGCACTTCCAGATCGTCGCCAGCGAGAAGCCGGTCAACCCGCTCCCCTATTTGCGACAAGTGAAGGAGGATTGAGAGCCATGTTCGGAAGCAAGCGCAGAGCCGGCACGACCGATACGTTGATCGGCGCCGGCACGGAGTTTAACGGGCTGATGAAATCCGAAGCGGACGTGAGGATCGAGGGAGCGTACCACGGGGATATCGAGAGCAAGGGCAGCATCGTAGTCGGAAAAGGCGGCGTGGCGCGGTCGAACATCACCGCGCGCGACGTGACCATCGCGGGCAAAGTGTACGGGGACGTACATACGCTCGGCAAGCTGGTCATCACCGCTACGGGACAGCTTCACGGCAATTCCCAAGCCGCCGTTCTGCACGTTCAGGAGGGCGGCATCCTGAACGGCGGCAGCCGGATGGACGGGGGCGACGACAGGAAGCCGGCCGGCCCTGATATCCCGGTTTCCGGCATCTCCGCCGGCGCGGTCCTGACGGAGAAAAAAACGAAGCAGGCGGGGTAATCCCTCGCCTGCTTCGTCGTTAACCGACGGTCTCCGGGTTCAGCATGTTGGCGCTGGAGACGGAGATCGGGAGCTTTCTTCTCTTCTCGTTATACTCCGCCGCGAAGGCCAAATATTTTCCGTACTCGTTCTTCATCATCGGCTCCGCGAGATTCAACAGCTGCTCCTTGGTAATGTAGCCCTTCAAATACGCGATTTCCTCCAGGCAAGCTATCTTCAGGCTCTGCCTCTTCTCGATCGTTTCGATGAACTGGGACGCTTCCAGCAGCGATTCGTGCGTTCCAGAATCGAGCCACGAGAATCCCCTGCCCATAATCTCCACATGCAGGTCGCCCTGCTCCAGGTATACTTTGTTCACGTCGGTGATCTCCAATTCTCCCCGTGCGGAAGGACGAATCGATTTGGCGATGTCGACCACCCGGTTGTCGTAGAAGTAGAGACCCGTAACCGCATAATTCGTCTTCGGATTCTCCGGCTTCTCTTCGATGGAGACGACCTTGCCCGTCTCGTCGAAGTCGACGACTCCGAAGCGTGCCGGATCGTTCACGTAATATCCGAAGATCGTGGCGCCTTTTCGCTTGTGGACCGTCCGGTCCAGCATCAGCTGCAGTCCGTTCCCGTAGAACAGATTATCCCCCAGAATCAGCGAGACGGAGTCGTTGCCGATAAAGGATTCTGCGATCATGAACGCTTGCGCGATGCCGTCCGGAGAAGGCTGAACGGCGTAAGAGAACGAGACCCCCAAGTCGGTTCCGTCTCCCAGCAGCCGCTTGAATCTCGGCGTATCCTCCGGCGTCGAAATAATCAGAATGTCTCGAATGCCGGCCAGCATGAGCACTGATAGCGGATAATAGATCATCGGCTTGTCGTAGACCGGCAACAACTGCTTGGACACGGCCCTCGTCAAGGGATATAAACGCGTCCCGCTGCCTCCAGCCAATAAAATTCCTTTCATTCCCGAATCTCATCTCCCATATCCTCTTAATTTGAGAAACATTTTGTATCATATAATCCTAATTTATGATACAAATAGTAACATGTCAACTATGAATCTTTCGCAATCTTCAGGATACATTTCGTGACAAACACCCTTGACACGATACATTATGTATCTTAAAGTGGGTGTATGACTTCTTCTCTCAAGGAGTTGGGCCGAAATATGATGATCCCTTTTCTGCGAGCGCTTTACTTGTCCGAGCACGGGATCGGCGAGACGAAAATCGATTACGCGCAGCTGCTCCAGGAAATCGAAAGCTCGTCAACCGGAGCTCAGATTTACGCTTTGTTGAAGGAGGCCGAACGGCTCCGTTCCGTTCCCGCCTTTTTCTTTGCGGCTCTTTCCCGCATCTATCAGGCCTGCTTCATGCAAAACATGGTGATCCGGCATGAAACCGAACTGCTGCTTCGCAAATTCGAGGCCAACGGCATTCCTGTCATCCCTCTGAAAGGAACAATGCTGGCGGAACGCTATTTCGGGCATTTCGCCGCCAGAGGCACGTCCGACATTGATCTGCTGGTGGCCCCCGAGCATATACAAGCTGCTCTTGCTTGCGTGGCCAACGCCGGTTACTGTACTCCGCTGAAGGAAAACCCGGAGCACTACCATCTGGAATGGACGAAGACGTCTAGCGGGCTTCC
This sequence comes from Cohnella sp., assembly GCF_041641335.1. Lineage (NCBI taxonomy): Bacteria > Bacillati > Bacillota > Bacilli > Caryophanales > Paenibacillaceae > Cohnella > Cohnella sp. The sequence goes on from NZ_JBEPYQ010000054.1 coordinate 33,635, forward strand.
GGAGCCCCTGCCGGTCGAACTTCATTGGAGCCTCGCTCCGAGCGGCACTTCCCGAATGGACATGAGGACGGCGTGGGAGAATTCGATCCGTCTCGACGGATACGACAATGTTCGAGTATGGAACGCGACGTATACGTTCTACGCTCTCTGCCTTCATGGAGCCAGCCATCTGATGGACTCGGCGAAATACATCCTCGATCTGCTGCACTTGCTTGTCCGGCATCGGGAGGGGATCGATATGGAGTGGATTTGGAATCAGGCGCGATCCGACGGAACGAGCAGGAGAGTCGTCGCCGCCTTGGCCTGCCTATACGGACATTTCCCTGAACTGCGAAGCGTCAAGCCATTGCCGTTCGAGCCCAGGCTGCGCTTCTGGAAGCCCGATGCCGAATCCGGCTCGATCCGCAGAACGATTCGCAAGTTGACCGTAATGGACTCCTGGCGTTATCGACTCGGCTACCTATTCCGGACGGTAATTCCCTCGGAAGCTCTCGCTAGGTACAGCCTGGACGACGCCGGGTCTCCAAGATCGCTTCCCGCTCTCTATTACCGGCTCTACAAGCAACGGCTTCGTAAACTAATAAGAGGCGCTTAACGGCGTTCAGAGGTGTTCGACCATGCGCACGACTTCCGTCTCGGCAATAAATGCCTCCGCATTCAGTATTCGATTGCGTCGCTTTCTCGGATACGACGAAATGAAACGGCCATTCACCAGGTTATGGAGATATATCCGCAAATACCGGGCGATCTACGGTCTGCTAGGGTTTCTGATGTTTGCCGACATCGGCTTAACCTTGTTCTTCACCTGGTTCTTGGGAGCGGCGGCCGACGCCGCGATCGCCGGGGAAACGAAGCGAATCGTCGGACTCATGGCGTTAGGCGCCGGCATCGTGATTTTCTCCTTTCTGGCCGATTTCTACGAATCCGTGCTGCAAGCGGAGACCGTCCAACGAATACGGAGAGATCTGAAGCAAGATCTGATGCATCATCTGCTTCGGCTGCCGGCCGGTTACTTCACCAGACACCATTCCGGCGAGCTTGTTTCCAAGCTCACCCAGGACGTTTCCGGAATAGACGGCGCCATCGGAAGCCATCTGTTGAACCTCCTCCGCATGCCCGTCCTGGCTGCCGCCGCATTCGTTTATCTGCTCGCCATCCATTGGGAGCTGGCCCTGGTCTGCGTCATGATCGGGCCCGCGGCCGTCATCGTCGGGGGGATATTCGGCATGAAGGTCAGGGACAACCGCAGGCGGCTTCAAGAACGGTTGGGAAAAGTCAATTCGCTGCTGCACGATATTTTCTCGGGGCTTCCCGTCATTCGGGTGTTCTCGATGGAGCGCAAGCTGGCTGCTTCTTACGGCGCTCATTGCGATCAGGTGCTCAAGCTGGAACGCAAGGAAGCCCGTCTAGTCGGCTGGCTGCAGGCCGGCTCCGGCGCTCTGTCGTTAACCGCATTCTTCGTCAGCATCGGGATGGGGGCCTATCTGGTCGCGCTTGGCCGGATAACCGTCGGATCGCTCTTCGCGTTCGTGACGCTCATTCAATATTTGTTTTATCCCTTTTCCGGAATTGCCGGACAATGGGGCGGACTGCAACGATCGCTCGCCTCCGCCGAGCGGATATGGAACGTTCTCGACGAGGAACCGGAACTTCCGGCTATGCCGCGTCATCTGCCTCCTCCCCTGCTTAAGGACGGGATTCGGCTCGATCGGCTTTCCTTTGTCTACGAGAAGGGCATTAAGGCTGTCGACGGCGTCGACCTGTTCATCCCTGCGGGCAGCCACGTTGTCTTCGCAGGCCCCAGCGGTTCGGGCAAGAGCACGCTGTTCCGACTGCTGACCGGGCTGCTCCGGCCTACCGAAGGCAATATCTCGTTCGATGGAAGGACGCAGACGGCGACGGAGCCGGACGTATGGAGGAGTTATATTTCTTATGTTCCGCAAGAACCGTACCTGTTCGCAGGAACGATCCGGGAGAACATCGCGGGCGGAAAACCGGACGCAGACGAGCGCGAAATCGTTCAAGCGGCCCAGGACGCGAACGCCCACGACTTCATCGTCGCTCTTCCGGACGGCTACGACACCGTCGTGGGCGAACGCGGAGCCAACTTGTCGGGCGGGCAGAGGCAGCGCCTTACCATCGCGCGGGCCTTGCTGAAAAACGCTCCGATCCTTCTGCTGGACGAAGCGACGTCTTCCCTCGACCTCGAATCGGAAGCGCTCGTCAAGGAAGCCCTCCGCCGGCTCATGAGGGACCGAACCGTATTGACGATCGCCCATCGCCTTTCCTCCATCAGTCAAGCGGACCGTATTTTCCTCATCCAGCAGGGAAGGCTCGCGGAAAAGGTAAAATCCGAAACAAAGCTGATCCTGAACGGTTAGGTACAGAACTTGCGTGAAAGGAGGTGACGATACCTATGAACAAAGCTTATTCCGCTCCGGCCGTGCTCGAACAGCTTCCCGTCGTGTTCGAAACGCACATCTCCGGCAAGCCAGTAAAGCCAGGAAAGCCTTGGTGGCGCTAGGAATCATGCAGACAGGGGCGCAGCACGCCCCTGTTTCGTACCGCTAACGATACCATGAAGGAGCAGTGCGACGTTATGTTGGTTAACAAAATCCAGATCGGCGATCATTTCATCCTCGCGAGCACGGAGCAGGAATCGGTTCGCGAATGGATTCGCCTCCACTTCAAAGTCATCGAACCGGAACAATGGGATATGACCGTTCCGGATATGTATATCCATTTAAAGCTGGGCTACGGCGAACCCTTCGAAAGCTTCGACGTCCGGATTCGTCAGGACGGAGAACTGATTCGCTATGCAAGGACGGACTTCTTGCTGGAGACGATCGGCACCTACCGCGAAGCCAGGCTGCAGGCGCACGACGAGGTCGCGCTTAAGCACGGATTGATGGCCTTCTATAGCGCGTTTATCGTTCATCACGGTTGGGGTTTGCTGATTCATTCGTCGTGCGTGGTCAGCAACGGGAAGGCCTACTTGTTCGCCGGCCCGTCCGGGGCGGGCAAGTCGACGGTCGCCAGTCTGTCGCATCCCAGAGAAGTGCTGTCGGACGAAGCCACGCTGATCAAAATCGAACCGGACCGGGCGCTGGCTTACGACTCGCCCTTCCGCAGCGACTCCCTATCCGATTACGGCAAGACGGCCCGACGGCTGGACGGCATTCACCTGCTCGAGCAATCGCACGAGATCGACCGCTTGGCCATCCCGTCGTCCGAGGCGATGCTCCGGCTGATGGACAAAATTTTTTACTGGGCGCACGATCCTCGGGATACGATAAAGGTTCTCGCCATGTGTCGGACGCTCGCCAAGCAGGTCTCGGCCTACCGGCTGAAATTCCAAAAAAACGACTTATTCTGGGAGCGGATATCGTAATGTGGACATGCAAAAGGCATACGGAGGCTGTCGAAATGGACGGCGAATGGATCGTCATGGACGCGGAGAAGTATTTGATGACGAAATTAAACGCCGTCGGCGGATGGCTGTACGCCCGCATTCAAGCGGGTCATTCGCTGGATGAGCTCGTTTCGGCGATGAGCGCCGAATACGGAATTCCTAAGGAGCAGGCTCGCAGGGACATCCTCGCGTTCGTCGATCAGCTGGCCGCTTGCGGATTGATCGAGCATGCATCGTAATCCCGGGTTTGCGATCATCAAGAAACGGGTGGCCGAGAAGGGGTACATGACGATTCCGTCCAACGGCTACAGCATGTACCCGGCGATTCGTCCCGGGGACGAGTGCGTGTTCAAGCGGGTAGAAGAACGGGAGCTCGCGCCGGGCGATATTCTTTTATTCGAAAACGAACACGGAATTCTCGTCGGCCATCGGCTTGTCCGAATTGAGGGGGCCGGCCCCGGGAGAAGCTACGTCTGCAAAGGCGATACCAATTTGCATCCCGATCTTCCGGTAGCTTTCGACAGCATCGCGGGCAAGCTGTCCGAGATCAGCCGGGGGAACGGCGGCTCCCGGCGCAGGAGGATCTCCAACGACAGCCGGACGATGGCGATATGGGGCAGAACGATGATGAAGGCGCCGATCCTATCCGTCTTGTTGCGGAAGTGGGTGGGGAGATTGCCATGAAAGAACGGTTCGCTCAATTGGACGCTCTGCGGGGACTGGCTTCCTTGTCGGTATTGTTAAGCCATGTCGTTCTGATCGTTGCCCCTTCCTGGATGGGCGGCGTTGTATACGGCATATTGACCAGAACCTACTCTCCGTTTCAGATCTTCGTCAACGGTCACTCCGCGGTCATCCTCTTTTTCGTGCTAAGCGGCTTCGTGCTCTCCCTTCCCTTGCTGGACGGCGGGAGGCCGCCGTATTTCGGCTATATATTGAAGCGTTTTTTTCGCATCTACGTCCCCTATCTGTTCTCGTTCTTCGTCGCGATGGCCTGTCTGGCGACGGCTCCCAAGCTGGAGGCGAGCCCTCTGCTGTCGGACTACTTCAAGCAGCGGTGGACGCACAATCTAAGCCCGGGCGTCATCTTCGAGCATGTCCTGGGCATCGTGAACGTGCATACGGAAGAGTTGAACAGCGCCTATTGGTCGCTCGTCCACGAAATGCGCATCTCGATCTTCTTCCCCTTCGTCGTGCTCTTGCTTCGCAATGTGCGCTGGTATTACACGGTCGTCATCGGCCTGCTGATGTTCGGCGTGTCGGCGATGAACGACGCGATCGGACTTCAAGCGTCGAACGGGGTCAACACGACCTATTTCCATACGTTCGATTATTTGTCGCTGTTCCTCTACGGCATGCTTCTGGCCAAGCACCGCGCCGACATCGTCGGCCGCTTCCGCGCGCTAAGCGGCAAAGCCAAGTACGCACTGCTCGCGATCTCGCTCGTCTGCTACAACAGCTCCTACGCTTTCATCAAGGCGCTCGGCGAAATGCACCTCGTCCTCCCCTTCGGCCAGTTGCTGCGGGATCAGATCATCGCCGTCGGAGTCGTCGGCTTCGTCGTCATCGCTCTCGCCTCCAGACGAATCGGCAGAGCGCTGCTCCGCCCCGTTCCCTTGTTCCTCGGCCATATCTCCTACAGCTTGTATCTGTACCATATGGTCATCTATTTCACTATGATTCGCGTGCTGATGGACTACCTGCCCCTGCCGATTTTGCTGCTTCTTGCCTTCGTCGTCTCGATCGCCGTCGCTTATCTCGCCTGGACCTTCATCGAGAAGCCGATGATTGCGCTCGGCCGGCATATCGCGAACCGCCTTCACAAGAGAACGCCGGAACCTCTACAAAGCGGCAATCAGCCGAATATCATCGCTTGATTGGCGAGATTCCCCCTTAACCATGCTTATAAAAGTTTTTCCATTGCCATAACATCAATGAATTTGCCATCTAGAATCCCTTGATTTTGGAACACGCCAACTTCGCGGTATCCTGCCTTCCGGTAAAGACCTTGTCCTAAAAGGTTGAATGGAAACGTAAATAGGACAAATTTATAGAACTTATTCTCTTTACCGATCTGCTCAAGTTCGTTAAGAAGTCGGCCTCCGATTCCTTGGCCCCGGTAATCCCGATGAATGTATACTGACAAGTCGCCTACACCGTCGTAGGCGCATCTAGTGCTATATGGATTAATGGATGCCCATCCAACGACAACCCCATTCTTTTCTGCAACAAGAACCTGGAAACGTCCCTGATGCTTTTCAAACCAAGCGTTCATGAAGGAATGGTCCTTTGTTTCAGTTTCTAATGTTGCAATTCGATCTTCGATACCTTGATTATAAATATCGAGAATTCTTAATAGATCACTGCTGGCGGCATTTCGAATTAGCAGCATGAACCATTCCTCCAACATGTGGTGTTCATTTCAAGCGACTGTTCTACATTTCGGAATATACTCTCCTTAAAGAGGAGGTGTACAACAATTGGGGCTTTTGCTCATAGCGTCGTTTAAAATTTGCAGACTTTCGAGGACCTGAACTCTTTTGTCTTCGGGAACGTTTTGAAATAGCTCGGCAATGTAGGCTTCCATCGTTTTTGCAATCTCGCCGTACTGTCCTTCTCCTTTAGGGGTCAGCGACAGCAACACATATCGCCTATCTTTTGGGTCAGGCAAACGACTCAACATGTCATTTTCAACAAGCTGCTGAACTTGGCGGCTAAGGGTGCTGGTATCGATACTGAGCAGCTCGGAAAGATCGTTTAGCGAAATGTTCGGCCGTTTATACAGCTCATAAATAATATGGCTTTGCACAACGGATACACCACAGCATTGCGCCCCGTCTTTCTGCAATAATCCAAATCGTCTAACGAGCATTTGAAGAACTTCGCGTACATTTAGATACGTGGGTAATTGATTCATATTTGATCACCTGATTTATTTATAACACACAATAATTGATAGTTGCAATCATTCCATTTATCATGTAATCAAGTTTAGGATATGGAGGTTCAATAATGAATACTCAGGAGGTTTGGAACGAATTTCATCAAGATTTATCGAGCTTCATAAAAAGGCGAATCAGCAATCCTTTTGATGCGGAAGATCTATTGCAGGAAGTTTTTAGGAAGATTCATGACTCCATTGACCGGATGGATGACGAAAGTAAAATCCATAGCTGGGTGTATCGAATTACCCGAAATACCATTACTGATTTTTACCGTTCACACGCGAAGAAAAAAAGTGCGGAAATTCAATTGGAATTGGAAGCCGGCTTGGATTTTCCCACGCAGCTTGAGGTCGAAAACAATCTGAATCCATTAGTGAGTCAATGGCTTAACTGTATAGTTCAAAGCTTGGACGATAAGTATCGAGAGGCAATCCTTTTGACGGAATTCGGGAATATCACACAAAAAGAACTTGCTGAGAAGCTCGGATTATCTATCTCAGGTGCAAAATCCAGAGTGCAGCGAGCCAGAGTGAAGCTGAAGGAATTATTACTGGCTTGCTGTCATATAGAGCTCGACCGCCTAGGCAATGTGATTGATTACCGTGTACAATCTGAAAGTTGCAACTGCCGGGTATGCCAGAATTAATTTTTTTAACTAACGATTATTCTGCGTCCATTTGAATCAGTCTTCGTCTTAAAAAGCGAATCTAAAAACAGGAGGCTGATTTCAATGACTGAAGTACAGAACCAAAAAAAAGCTTGTTGCGCGGACGATTGTTGCCAAGACGATGTGCGTCACGATGATTGCTGCACCGCGGAATGCTGCAATACCGAAACCAACAAGTCGACATCCTGCTGCTAAATCGGATAGGAAGCTACCCACACGTACCGTATGGTATACGGCGGTCGGGCTCACGACAAAGACTGCCGCTGGGCCAATAAAATTAGCCTTGCGGCAGTCTTTGCCGTTTGGAAAATGTGTTCGGGAGCATCTGCGCCAAATAGGAAGCAAAGATCATTAATACCCGACCTGTCTTTGATTCTCCCGCAGGAGCGGCTTGCAGCTTGGCGCCTCGCCTATGCCGCCGAACGGCAATGGTTCCCCGTCGTCACCGGTGATTTCGGAACCGGCAAGACGACGACAATCCGACGTTTCGCCGAAGTTTTCAACCCAGCAACATACAAGGTGCAATCTGTCGGACTCCAAGCATACGCCGCGGCACAATAGTTGATTCATGAGCTGCAGGGCGGTTTACACTTTCAACAATCTCTGGTACTGGAACTTCCCCTAATCGAGTATTCAAAAATTCAATATCTTGATATGACAAGCCGAAGTTACCATTACGATAAATATGAATTTTCCTTACCTCGAATTTGTCATCATCTAGTTCAGAATAAATCATGATAGGCTCATCATCGAAATTATGAATCCACTGACCCTTCTACTTCACCGAACGCAGGAGTCGGCTGATCATGACCGCCGCTTGGGCCCGATCGGCGTAGGCGCTTGGACGGAAGCTTTGGCCGATGCCTTGAACGAGCTTTTCTTCCGTTGCCAAGCGAACGTAGGCTGCGGCCCATGCACTAATCTCGGCGGCATCTTGATAATTGAGCCCGGTCGCCTCCGTCCCCGTCCCCGTCCCCTCATCGGGAGATAAGCTTCTATCGTTAGCCTGCAGGTAGGCCTTCGCGATCATGACGGCCATCTGCTCGCGGGTGATACGGTCCGCCGGTGCGAATCGGGCAGCGCCGATTCCCTGCACCCATCCGGCCCGATACGCGGCGTCGACCTCCGCGTAGTACCAGGCGTTCGCGGCGACGTCCTCGAACGGAAGAGCCCCTTGCGCTCCGGCGCTCAAGCCGAAAGCTCTTGCCAGCATGGCGGCGAATTCGGCCCGGGTAACTTCTCCCGAAGGGTTAAATCGCCCGTCCTCCAATCCTTTGACGATTTTAAGCGACGCCAAATATTCAATGTCTTCCCTGGCCCAATGCGAGGCGATATCGGAGAACGACTTCCGTTCAGCCAACACCGCATACTCCGAAAAATGATTCAGCTTCAGCTCCGCCCCGCTGCCGGCATGGCTTACGTCTCCTTGGAGAGCCCAGGCATCCTTGTCCGAATCCATGAAGTAAATGCCGTACCGGTCGGCTCCGTTCGAGCTTGCCGGCATGATCTTCAGCATCACCGGCTTGAGGAAGCGGTTGACGACCGCCCCGTTCACCCGCAGCTCGAAGGCATAACCGGAGGATAGCGGCTTGAGCGACTGCTTTTTGACTGCGTCGTCTTCGGATAGGGAACGCACGGTAACGGTCAGAACCGCCTTGTCCCTGTTTTCGATCTTGAGCCATCCCGCCGGAAGCTCCAGCGTAACGCTCCCGATCCGGATCCGAATCGGCTTCTGCTTGTCGGCCGCGAGCTTCAGAATTTCTCCGCTCAACTCCAGCTCCAGAAGATCGAACGACTTGTCGGCGGGCACGTCGAGCGCGAGCAGGTTGTCCGCTCCGTTCAACGTTTTCTTGGCGTTGTCGACGCTTGGAGCGAACCTCAGTATCACGCCCTTATCCGTGCTGCGGTATTCCAGCGTGTCCGGCTCAGGCAGCATAAACCCTCCGCCTCCACCGAAGAATATCGGAGGCTTGTTGACCGGATCGGGAACTTTGTCCGTCTTTAGCTCGAGCGCCTCGCTCTTATCGGATACCGAACCGTCTTCGAATACGGATTCTACGGTGAACGCGTATACCGTATCGGGGTTCAGCTTGTCGGCCGAATATTGGGTCTCGGTTACAGAGGTTTGCAGGATGCCGTTCACGTAGACGTTGTACTTGACGGCGCCGCTAACCGGCGACCAACGGATTTTCAGCGATTGGATCGTTTTCTCCGTCATGACGAGCCCCGAGGGCGGATAAAGCTCCATCTTATGGGACAGATCCTTGGAAGGATGCGTTTCATTCCCCAGCTCGTCTACCGCGGTCACGTGGAAAGTGTACGTTCTCCCGGAGATCAGTCCTTCTACGGCGTACTCCGTATTTGAAGTCGCAGGCAGAAGGGAACCGTCGAGATAGAGGCGGTATTCCTTCAGACCATCCTTATCCGTCGTTGGATCCCAGGCAAGGGTCAGGCTATCCCTCGTTTTGGCCTTAATCCTCAAATTTCCGGGAGGAGCCGCTTTCGTCTCGACAAGGACCGGCCCGCTGCCTTCCGATGCGTTGCCGGCATAATCGACCGCGTGCAGAGTAAAGCTGTAGACGGTCTCGGGCGTTAATCCGTCGATTACGAAGCTGTAGCGGTTATCGCCGTCGTAGTCGGCATTCGTTATGCTTCTGGATTGTCCGCCGAAGTTCGCGACATATTCTCGAATCCCGACGTCATCCGTGCTGCCTTGCCAGGACAACTTAATCCGATCGTGCATCGCGCCTTCCGCCTGCAGCTCCGCCGGAGCGGTCGGAGGGCTTCGGTCCGGAAGCTCGATTGTCCTCACCTCGACGCTGTCGCTGCGATTTCGGTTGCCGGCTTTGTCTACCGCTTCGACGGAGAAGGAGTAGACGGTCGAAGGAGCCAATCCCGAGATTAAACCGTATGTCGCGGTCGTGACGCTGACCGCCGTCGGCTCGTCGTTGCGGTAAATCTCGTAACGGTCGACGCCGACGTTGTCCACGACGGCTCCCCAGGTTAGGTATACGGATGTATCCTCCGAATTCAGCACCGGCGGATTCAGCATCGGCTTGCCAGGCCGCCCCGCATTGATATTGCCCGCACGGATGATCGCGTCCAGCGCGTCGCGCCACACGTCCGCCATTACGCTGTAGCCGTCTGCGTTCGGATGAATCTGGTCGTTATCCGAATCGAAGAAATAACGCTCCGTGACCATGGCCGCAATATCGACGAAGCCGACCCTATATCCCTCTGAGCTCAATTGCCCGACAACCTGCTTCAGGTTTTTATTGTAAAGATCGACGATCGGCATCAGATCGAACTGTCCGTCCTGATCCAGGTCTTCGTAGACGCCCGGAATCGAGGCGACGATCACATAAGTGTCCGGAAGACGGGACCGGATGTTGCCGAGCAGTTCTTTCACCTGCACCATCAAATTCGCTTTCATGTACTCCTCGTCGGCGTTGCGCGTTTCCCACATGTTGTTGGTCCCGGCCAGAAGGATGACGTAATCGGGCGCGTAGACGGCCACTTGGTCATCGACCAATTCGTCTTTGATTCGCGCGATTTGATAACCCGGATGGCCTTCGTGATCCGGAACGAAATCTTCGACGTCCGCCGGGTTGACGTCCTCGGATCCGACGAACAACAGCTTGGGGAAGTCGGATCGAATCGCTTCCCACAGGTACCCCCGATACCCGCCCGGCACGTAACCGTTGCCGTAAGTGCCGGTCGTCAGCGAATCTCCGAGCGGCATGACCGTGATTACGCCGTCGGGCTTCTTCATCGCCACCCGCAGCTTATTGCTCGGCAGCGAAGACTGCGATGGGTTCGATACCGGCTTCGCCACGACGTAAAAGGAATAAGCGGCGATTCGCGAAGCCTCCACGGCCGAGGGAAGCCCCTCCCAGTTAAACGTCGTCAGTCCCTCATTTGCCGGCAGGCCGACGTTGTCGACCTCCCCGATCAGGCCCTGCTTCTGTTCGTATATCTCATAGCTGTAAGCGGCTTCATCGGAGGGCTTGTCCCACTCCAGACGGATCGAAGTGTCCGTTTGGTCCGCCAGTCTGAGCCGCGTAGGCGCCCATTGATGGCGCAAGCTGACATGATCGACATAGACTGTTCCGCTAGCTCCCGCCTCGAATGCCTTAAGGTCGAGCTCGACCTTGGCTTTGTATACGCCTTCCGGCGCGATCCCGGAAATCTCGATACGTTCAAACCCCTCGTTCGGATGATAGATGTCCTTGTATTCGTGGGAAATATACGCGCCAGACGGATGATCGCTCCCTAACGTAGCGTCGAAAAAGTCGATACGCAACGTGAACAAGGATTTGACCGAAGAGGCGAAGTAGACGTCAGCCGTTAACTTGTAGGGATGATTCGGCAGAACGTCAACCCATTGATGAGCTTCGGATACTCCCCATTGCACGGGGATGCCGGCAGACTCGATTTTCAGCACCCGGTTGCCGGGGTCCAGCAGCGAGGCTTCGACGGAGATCGAATCCTCGGGAGGCCAGATCTGCCAGCCCTCGAGCTTGCCGGGCTCCGCCGGGGGCAATTCGAAATCTCCGTTGTAGATCAATTCCGTTCCCTCAACGCCGGCAGCGCCGTCTTGAGCGGCGGCTTGCGGCGCATGAACGGGAATTAAGGCGATAAATAACGCAAGAATAAGACCGATGCCGCGAATTCTCTTCATTCAGGCTCAACCTCTCCATTCGCTTGTTCTCAACCTTTTCGTCCAGCCAGACAGGGTTGGATAAGATCGCTATTACCGATTTCTTGCTACTAATTGTATCAACAACAATCAAATCAGTGAACCGGGTTATTTTGTAACGTTTTGTATCTTCAAGTCGATTGGGCTAGGTATTCCGAAGCAAAATAAAAACCCCCTCGAATCGAAGGGATCCATGGAAAAATGTCCTTATACGGGCACCGCTTCCTGAACCTCGGCTTTCACCCAGCGCTTCGTTTCGAAACAATACCGTTTCACGACGCGGGCAGGCGAGCCCACCGCCAGCGAATACGGGGGAATCTCTCCCTTAACGATGCTGCCGGCGCCGATAACGGAACGTTCTCCGATCGTGGAGCCGGCGAGCACGCATACGTTCTGCCCGAGCCATACGCCCTTTCCGATCCGGGTCGGGGCGCCCCGGGGAGGCTGCTCCGCGTACCGGGGACCTTCCGGATCTATGGAGTGGTTATTGTCGCTGATATAACATCCGCTAGCTACCAGGACGTCGTCTTCGAGTATGACGGAGCTTAGGCAAGAGATCATCACCCGATGCTCCAGCCGGACTTGGTTGCCGATCTTCAGCATGGCCCCCCTTCCGGAGGCTTGCCGTTCGTCCGGATAAGTCTCCAGTCTGCAAGCCGGTCCGAAGGATACGCCATGACCGATCTCGATGCGATCGGGGCGATACGTATACAGCGGAGAAGCGAGGGAGCATCTCGAGCCAATCCGGTAAAATAAGAATCGATACCACAAGAGAGTATAAGCTTTATCTTTTAAGGAACGAAATCTTCGATGGAGCTTCCCCGTCCACCCGGCCATCGTTACCCCCTCTTCCTTGCCTTGCGCCTTCTCAGCGCGACCTGGCATACGTTCCAATAGAATCGGGGATGCAGCACAAGCGACGAATTCAAGCGCACCGCCTTCGCCAAAGCGTTCCAATCCCCGGCTCTCGTCGAGTAACGCATGTACGTGTAGCTTTTGATCTCTTGCGGATTATCGGCGTCGGCCAGCTTTCT
>NZ_JBEPYQ010000055.1:0-46169 GCF_041641335.1 Cohnella sp.
AAGCAGTTTGGCGCAAATCGGGACGCCGCGGAGAAATCGAAGCGGCTGATGGAAGCCATGATCGGAGAGAAGCTGCGGACGGTGGCGATCGCGGCCAAGAACGAGCTCGATCCGCGGCTCGACCGGGTTCGGAACGAACAGCTTGCGGAACTGAGCGGCAAGCTCGGAGTCGAGCATATTTCGCTGTGGAAGCGGACGGGGGATGACATCCAGGTGCTCCGTTCCTCCGATCCGAAGGAACTGAACATGGGCTCGAAGACGATGGATTACTGGTATGCGGCGTTTAACCAGCTGTTGGACGACGGCCAGGTGACGATCGAGCAAGGACAGAAGCTGAACCATTATTGGTCGGGCCCGTACCAGTACGCTTCCTCCGATCCGGACCGGATTCACAAGTGGGGGTACTACTACGACGGAACGACCGATTACATCATTAACCCTTATGTGAATGCGCAAGTGTTTCTCGACTACGAGAACAAGATCGGGACGAACGCGTTTATTCGCAGCGTCATGTCCGGCAACGAGGACATTTTGGCGATTACGGGCTTCGATCCCGAGTTTTTCGGCAAGCCTCAGATCGTCAAGATGAAGAAGGGCAAGCCGGTTCGCAATCTCGACGTCCTGGACGTGCCGTTCGGCGAATACGCCTACGCGGACAAAGAGAAGGATGTCGCTTTCGTCAAGCAGGCGGCTGGGACCGGAGAAGTGGCTACGGCCAAGTTCAAGGTCGAAGGCAGGGAAGTGTTCAAGAGCTTCATTCCGCTGCAGGATGAGAAACGCTATGTCGTCAGCGTCATTTTCGACTACGGATCGATCAAGGAGGCGTTGGACCATCAGCTGTTTCTGCTCGCGGTCATCTCCGCCGGACTTCTCGTTCTCGTCTGGATAACCAGCTATTTCATCTCGGGAGCGATGATTCGGCCGCTGCGGCATATCGTCGATTACGTCAACGAAATCGCGGTCGGCCGATTCGGAAGCCGAATCGAGGTGCGCAGCCGCGACGAGCTCGGCACGCTGTCTTCGCGGGTGAACGCGATGGCGGACAACTTGCAGACGTATATGGGCAAGCTGAGGGATTCGGCGGAGGAGCTCCGGAGCACGAAGGAATACTTGGAATCGTTCGTCAACCACACTTCGGACGCCATTCACGTCACGGATTTGCACGGAGCGGCGATCCAGGCGAACAAGGCGTTCGGAACGATCTACGGCTGGTTCCCCGAAGACGTGCTCGGCCGGGAGCCGTCGATCGTCCCGGACGATCTGAAGCCGGAGTACGAGGCGATTCGGGCGCGCGTGGCGACAGGCGAATCGGTCACCGACTTCGAGACGGTTCGCCTGACGAAGGAAGGAGAACGGATCGACGTCAGCATCACGGTATCTCCGATCCGGGACGAACGGGAAGAGGTCGTGGCGATCGCGGAAATCTCGCGGAATATCACGGCGAGGAAGCAGGCCGAGGAAGCGATCCGGCGCACCGAGAAGCTGTCGGTCATCGGGCAGCTCGCCGCGGGCGTGGCGCACGAAATACGCAATCCGCTGACGACGCTGAGCGGCTTCGTCCAGCTGGGACAGAAGCAGGGGTCTCTGCCTGCCTCGTACTTGGACATCATGCTTCCCGAGCTGGCCCGGATCAACTTGATCGTCAGCGAATTTCTCGTGCTGGCCAAGCCGCAGATCAGCCAATTCAGGCCGACCGATCTGTCGGAGCTGCTGGGCGACTTGACCTCGCTGCTCGAACCGCAGGCGAGTCTTGTGAACGTTCACTTCCGGACAAGCGTCGCGGACAACGTCGGCCCGATCGTATGCGACGGGAACCAGTTGAAGCAGGTGTTCATCAACGTGATCAAGAATAGCCTGGAAGCGATGGAAGAAAGCGGCGGAGAAATCGGGATCGAGCTGTTCCGCGAAGAGGAGACCGCGGTCGTTCGGGTGACCGATCAAGGCCGGGGCATCGCGGAAGAGCATATGGACAGACTCGGGGAGCCGTTCTTCACGAGTAAATCTTCGGGCAACGGGCTGGGCCTCATGGTCAGCCAGCGCATCATCTCGAATCATAAAGGCACGATGAGCTTCCGCAGCAAGCCCGGGATCGGGACGAGCGTGGAGATTCGGCTGCCAGGTTCGGCGCTGCCGCCGGCCTGAGCCGCTGCAGCGTCCGGTTCGGGCGGACTGCGGGATGAAAGTTAGAGCGTTTTAACTTTATGACGGGAGATATCGATTCGTGAGAGTTGCATCCGATTTTCGGCGATTTATACGAATTCGCTGGGCATGGGCGCTTGTGGCGGCCATGTTCCTGTACGGCATCGGCGTCGGGGTTCTCGCGCCGATGAACGCCGTCTATATGAAGGACGGCATCGGCTTGACGAAGGCGCAGATCACCTGGGTGTTCAGCAGCTCGCTGCTGCTGAACATGCTGTTGACCGTGGCAGTGGGATTAATCAGCGACCGGTTGAGAAGGCGGAAGGCGATTCCGATGGTTGCGGCGGCCTTGTGCGCCTGCGGCCTGCTGGTATACATGCGGGCGGACGGCTTCGCGCCTGCTCTGATCGGCATGGCGCTTGCGAGCGCGCCGTCCGGCATGATTATGGGCCAGATGTTCGCGATGGCCCGCAACCATTATACCCTCTGGGCGCCGGACATCGTGGAGATCTCGCAGCTGTGGCTGCGGGCGACGTTCAGCGTCGGATTCTTCTCGGGCTTGCTCATCGGGGCGAATGTCTATCTGCTCGCGTCCTTCCGGGGCGTGCTGTGGGGCAATCTGCTCGGCTATGCCGCGCTGTTCGCGCTGCTGTTGCTGTATCGCGAGGTCGAGACGGAGCCGGGAGCGAAGCGGGCGGCGGGAGGGGAGCCGTATTCCCTGGCCATGCTGATCGCGCTGCTGCTGCTCTCCTGCGCCGACGCGATCCGCGGGCTTTACTTGCCGCTAGTCGTCAGCGGGAAGTTCGGAGATCCCCGTTACGCCTCCTATCTGTGGAGCGCCCAGGCGGTGTTCGAGCTGCTGTTCATGACGGCTGCGGGATATTGGGCGGCGAAATACGGCAGCAAGCGGCTCATTCTGTTCGCGGCCATCGGCGCTTTCATCACCTATATCGTGTATGCGCAGACAGATTCGCTGGCGGTGTATTTTACGATGCAGCCGCTGTATTCCTTCTTCGTATCCGTTCTGCTCGGAGTGGCGATGGGGTACGTGCAGCGGATGTTCATCCATCGCGCAGGCTTCGGAGCCAGTCTGTACGTCTTCATCACGCAGACCGCGTCGCTCGTCGGCTACATGCTGCCGCTTGTCGTCCCGGGCATCTCCTCAGACATCTTCTATATTCCCGCCGGTCTCGTGCTGATCTCCGTTGCGATTCAGTGCGTCGTGTTGCTGCGGCCCAAGCTGTACAATAAATAGGATTACAAGGAGGAGTAGCCGATGCTTATTCAGACGAGAACGATCGCGGTGCAGAAGGGGAATGCCGACAAAGTCGTCGAGAGATTCAGCCAGGAAGGCGTTCTCGATGAACGGGAAGGTCTGATCGACATTACCGTTATGACGAACAAGCGGAGCAAGGACATCGACGAAGTCGTCGTCATCATTCGCTGGGAGTCCGAGGAAGCCTGGAAAAACTGGGAGAAGAGCCCCGAACACATTCAAGGGCATCGCAATAGCAACGGACAAACTCCTCCCGACTACGTCATCAGCACGACCGTCAACATGTACGACGTGAACAAAGTCAGGAAGGGGAAGTTCGGACAATAGTCCCGAACGGACCCGAGAGACGAAGGGCATGCTTGTCCCGCGAGCGCAACGGCGGGAAGGGCATGCCCTTTAAAATAAGTTGACGCCGACTTTGTTTTCGTATACATTTGTATACACAACGAACTGTATACATTTGTATACGAAGGAGGAATTGCCGATGAGAATGGGACATCGCGAAGAGGGCGGCGACCGCGGCCGCGGGCACCGAGGGGAGTCTCACGGGCACGGACATGGGCATCGCGGTTCGCGGGGCTTTCAGGGCGGGCGCGAGGCCCGGGGCGCGCAGACGTTCAGAAGAGGCCGCGTTCTGATGTTTCTGGAGCAGTTGAGAGTCAAGCGCGCGACGCTGGCCAGACAGCTCGCGCAGCCGGAGTTCGAGGCCATTCGGCCGGTGCTGTCGGGAGAGCTGAAAGCGTTGGATCAGGTTATCGAAGAGTACGTCCATCTGTTCGATCTTCAGGAGGTCGGAGAGGAGCCGGCGCCGCAACGTCCGGCTGACGAAGGAGAGGGGAACAATTAACGATGCTTCGCAGGTTTTTCTCGTATTACCGTCCTTATAAAGGTTTATTCATTCTCGATTTTACTTGCGCGGTGATCGCGGGGCTGCTCGAGCTGGGCTTTCCGCTGGCGGTCAGCGCTTTCATCGACGATCTGCTGCCGAACGGCGATTGGCAGATGATCGTGCTGGCCAGCATCGGTCTGCTCGGAGTCTACGCGCTTAACACGGTGCTGAACTACATCGTCACCTATTGGGGGCACATGCTGGGCATCAACATCGAGACCGACATGCGCCGGAAAATGTTCGATCATATCCAGAAGCTGTCGTTCCGGTTTTTCGACAACCACAAGACCGGGCATCTCGTCGGCCGGGTGACGAACGATCTGAACGACATCGGGGAGATCGCCCATCACGGTCCCGAGGACATTTTCATCGCGGTCATGACGCTGGCGGGCTCCTTCACGCTGATGGCCTACATCAACCTGGAGCTGGCGCTGCTTACGTTCATCATCATTCCGATCATGGCTTGGCTGATTATCGTGTTCGGAGGCAAGATGACGAGCACGTACCAGCGGCTGTTCGGCAACGTCGGCAGCTTTAACGCCCGGATCGAGGAGAACGTTGGCGGCATTCGCGTCGTGCAGTCGTTCGCCAACGAGGAGCACGAGAAGAAGCTGTTCTCCGTCGACAACCGCAATTTCCGCGAGACGAAGCTGCTCGCCTACAAGACGATGGCGAAGAGCTTCTCGGTGACGTACATGCTGATGCGCCTCATCACGATATTCGTCATGGTGTGCGGAGCTTGGTTTTTCATCGACGGCCGGATCGAGCTTGGGGAATTTATGGCGTTTCTGTTGCTGTCTAACATTTTCTTCCGGCCGATCGAGAAGATCAATGCCGTGATCGAGAGTTATCCGAAAGGAATTGCCGGCTTTAAGCGCTACGTCGAGGTCATCGACACGGAGCCGGACATCGTGGATGGCAAGGACGCGGTAGAGGTCGATACGCTGCGCGGCGACATCCGCTTCGAGAACGTGTCGTTCGGCTACGAGGAAGGGCGGGACGTGTTCAAGGGAGTCGACCTGTCCATCCGCGCGGGGGAGACGATTGCATTCGTCGGACCTTCGGGCGCCGGCAAGACGACGATCTGCAGCCTGCTGCCGCGATTCTACGACGTCACGGGGGGAAGCATTACCGTCGACGGCATGGACATCCGCAATCTGACGCTGAAGTCGCTGCGCCGCAACATCGGCATCGTGCAGCAGGACGTCTTCCTGTTCTCAGGCTCGATCCGCGAGAATATCGCTTACGGCGATCTGAAGGCGACCGACGAGCAGATCTGGGAGGCGGCCAGACGGGCCTCGCTTGAGGACATGATCAAGCAGCTTCCGGAAGGAATGAACACGATCATCGGCGAGCGCGGCGTCAAGCTGTCCGGCGGCCAGAAGCAGCGGATGGCGATCGCGCGGATGTTCCTGAAGAACCCGCCGATCCTCATCCTCGACGAAGCGACGTCGGCGCTCGACACCGAGACCGAAGCCGCGATCCAGCAGTCGCTGTCCGAGCTGTCCGTCGGCCGCACGACGCTCGTCATCGCGCACCGGCTGGCGACGATCAAGAACGCCGACCGCATCATCGTCGTCGATGAGAACGGCATCGCCGAGCAGGGCAGCCATCAGGACCTGATCGCGTCCGGCGGCATCTACAGCCGGCTTCATCAGGCTCAGTATCAGCATGCTTGAGTCGATTGCGATATCGTCTAAATAAGCGATAAGGCAAGGGGCTGTTCCATAAGCAGAGTTGCTTGAGATGATCGATAGACAAAGTAGGGGTATGTACCTCCTGGAGAATGCCTCATACGCTCCTGAAACCACCTTATCACGGGTTTACCCATTCAGGTTTCAGAAGCGTATAGCATCGGAAGGAGGTACATACCCCTTGCACCTTTATCATCGATTAGCTTTCACAGCAACTTGATTGGCTTATGGGACAGCCCCTTAAAAACGAAATCGCTTATAAGAGAAGCCTGAATGCCAGTATTGGCTACGAGCGGCTCCGAAGCGGTTATTCCGCCGAATCGGTCGGTCCTCGCGAGGCTGGAGCGGCAGGCTGGGCAAGTTCGGCAGGCGTCGCAAGATCGGGATCAGGAGCGGGAGAAGCCGCATCGTACAGCCCCGTGCGCCCCTTGAACCAGCGGAACAGATGGGTCGAGATGACCTTCAGAATCGCGTAGCCCGGAACGGCGAGAATGATGCCGATCATGCCGAACAGGTTGCCGGCCGCGATTATGACGAAGATGATCGTGATCGGATGGACGCGCATCGTCTTGCCCATAATTTGCGGCGAGATGAACTTGCCTTCGATCAGCTGCACGATCGTCCAGATGACGATCATTTTGATCAGCATGATCGGGGAGGTCATCATGGCGACGATGAGCGCCGGCGTAATCGCGATCGCAGGCCCGAGATAGGGCACGATGCTCGTACAGGCGGCGATGACCGCAAGCACGAGGGAGTAGTCGAGGCCGATAATGAGATAACCGATATAGAGAAGCACGCCGATGCAGGCGCTGACGATGATTTGTCCGCGGATGTACGAACTGATCTGGTGGTTCATCTCCAGCATGACGCCGAAGGATCGGCCTCTCAGGCGGGTCGGCACGAAGCCGAGCACGAACGGGACAAGCTTCTTGCGGTCCTTGAGCAGGTAGAACAGGACGAACGGCACCGTAATGATCGCCAGTACCGTCTCGGTGATTTTGCCTACCACTCCGCCGATTCCGGACCAGGCGTTGCTCAGAATCGTCGATACGCGCGAGGAGAACTCGTCGGCCAGCCTGGCCGTGTCGATGCCGAGCATGCTCTGTAGCTCGTTGAAGTACTCGTTGCCGATCAGTTCCTCGAATTTCTGCTGCGCATTGTGCGTGTATGTAGGGAACTGCGAGATCAGACTGGCGATTTGCTCGCTGAGCAAGGGAACGACCTTCATGATGATGAGCGTAAGCACGGTCAGAATAACGAGATAAAGTCCGAAGATGGAGTATACGCGTTTAACTTTCCGGTGTTCCAGGAAGTCGACGATCGGATTGAGCAAATAATAGGCGACTCCGGTCAGCAGGAACGGCAGAAATACGGTCTCCAGAACGACGATAAACGGATGGAAGATGTACGAGATTTTCTCCAGAATGAAGATGTTCAGGCCGATGAGCAGAATGACGAACAGAAACAGAACGAACTTCCGGTCGATCAGCCCTTTAATTCCGTCCGATAGTTTGCGAGCGCTGTGCATGAATGTTCCTCCTTCTTTCTTCCATTGTAACCGACGCGAATCCCGTCGTACAAATCGTCGAAACCCGGGCGCTATCAAAGGTTGACAGGGTGGAGGGATTAAATTATAGTGAATTTAAGCTTAGTTTCCGGAAACTTCCGGAAAGCGGGGGAACCAAGTTTTTGGGGCGAATCATTCAGCGAGAATGTAGGGAACCATCTATCCCGAGCCCGTCAGCTAACCTCGTTTGCACTGGATGGGTCATAAGTTGCTCATTCTTTTGACCCGCTAAGGGTCTTTTTCTGTCTTTTTCGGCCCTTGTACGCAGCAGGAGATGGTCTGCCGCGGACGGGGTTTATTTTTGTCTTGAGACGAAAGGGGGTATAGCGGGGCTTGGAACGGATTCGTTCTCGAATTCGACTGAATATACCTGGAGGAGGAAGGCCGAATGCCGCAACCAAAGTATATCACCGATATCGGAAAAATCTCTCGCATCCCCGAGGAACAACGTGAGAAGCTGAAGAAAATCACCGAGAAATTCGTGTTTCGGGTGAACGAGTATTATTTGAATCTGATCGATTGGGACGATCCGCACGATCCGATTCGCAAGCTGGTCATCCCGAACGAGGGAGAGCTGGAGGAGTACGGACGCTGGGACGCTTCGGACGAGGATACGAACTACGTCGTCAAAGGCTGCCAGCACAAGTATTCGTCGACCGCGCTGCTGATCGTCTCCGAGGTGTGCGGGGCTTACTGCCGATATTGCTTTCGCAAGCGGTTGTTCCGCAACGACGTCAAGGAGGCGACCTCGGACATCGAACCGGGCTTGCAATACATCGCGAACCATCCCGAGATCAGCAACGTCCTGCTGACCGGAGGCGACAGTCTCATTCTCGCCACGCCTAAACTGCGCGCCATTTTGCATAGATTGCGCGAAATCGAGCATGTGAAGATTATCCGGCTCGGTTCGAAAATTCCCGTCTTCAACCCGATGCGGATCTACGAGGACGAGGAGCTGCTGGAGACGATTCGCGAGTTTTCCGACGCGAACAAGCGAATCTACGTCATGGCCCATATCAACCATCCGCGCGAGATTACGCCCGAAGCGGTGCGCGGCTTCCAGGCGCTGCACGACGCCGGCGCGATCGTGGTCAACCAGACTCCGGTGCTCAGAGGCATCAACGACGATCCCGAGGTGCTTGGCGAGCTGCTCGACCGGCTGAGCTGGGCGGGCGTGACGCCCTACTATTTCTTCATCAATCGTCCGGTGGCGGGCAACAACGATTTCGTGCTGCCGCTGGCCCGGGTGTACGACATCGTGGAGAAGGCGAAGGCGCGCACTTCCGGTCTGGGGAAAAGGGTGCGCCTGTCGATGAGCCATACGTCCGGGAAAATCGAAATTTTGGCGATCGAGAACGGCAAAGCCTACCTGAAGTACCACCAGTCCCGAGACGGCAATTACGGCAAGTTCATGATGCTGGATTGCCCCGACGACGCCTCTTGGTTCGACGATCTTCCGGGAAGCGAGCGCTATTGGAAGAAGCCGGCGAAGCGGACGAAGGAAGTCGTATCCGTGAACGAGCTCCCGGACGTCCCGCGCAAGCGGGAGAGAAGAGCGGAGGTTCCGAGCTGACGGACGCGCCGAAGCGAGCCTTCGGGCCGTTCTGAACAGATCCGCCCTGCGAAGGGCCGACCCGCAAGCCGGGCGACGACAACGGTCGCTCCCCGGCAGCTTGCGGGCCGGTTTTTTTTCGCGCGTTCCGCTCGAATGCAACCCAAAGCGACAAAGGTTCCGCGGTTTCCCGTCGACCGTTTGACATGCTTCTTGCCCGCAGGAAGGTAAAATCTATTCATTCCAATATATGGAGGAATGGATGGGCGTGTCGAAGGGGAGCAAAACGGTCGTATTCATGCTGATCATCCTGCTCGCGGCGCAAGGAATCGCGGACGCGGCGGGCGTTCGCTCCGGGCAATGGAGCGGCAAGCAGGCAGGCTCCCAACCTTTTCCCGAAGCGTACACGGAGATCGAGGGAGTGCTCGGGTTTCGCGGCGGGGGAGCAAGGAACGCTCCGTCCTACGGCACCGCGGAGATGCGGACGTACCGGCCCAAGGTCGTCTGGGAGAAAAAGACGAAAAGCAGCTCATGGGGCGGCGGCGCGGGTTGGACGGGACAGCCGGCGATCGTCAGATGGAAGCCGGAAGTGCTGCAGGCGATGAACGTAAAGGCGAAGTTTCGCTCCAAGCCGGATTTTACGGAAGTGATCTACGCTTCCTTGGACGGTTACGTCTATTTCCTGGAGCTGGAGACGGGCGAGGAGACGAGAAACCCGATCAAAGTCGGCAATCCGATCAAAGGCAGCGTGTCCGTCGATGCGAGAGGTTATCCGCTGTTGTACGTGGGAGAGGGCATTCCCGAGAACGGAACGATCGGATTCAACCTGTACAGCCTGATCGATCAGACAAGGCTGCTCCGCGTAAACGGCATCGATTCGTTTGCTTACCGGAGATGGGGCGCGTTCGACGGTTCGGCTTTGTTCAACCGGTTGGACGATACGCTGACCGTGGGCGGGGAGAACGGATTGTTTTACCGCGTGAAGCTCAATACGTCGTTCGATCCGCAGCGGAAGACGCTGTCGATCAAGCCGATCGTCAGCAAATTCCGTTATAAGATAAGCGCGAACGCCTACCAGGGCATCGAA
The DNA here is from genome assembly GCF_041641335.1 of Cohnella sp. Classification (NCBI taxonomy): domain Bacteria; kingdom Bacillati; phylum Bacillota; class Bacilli; order Caryophanales; family Paenibacillaceae; genus Cohnella; species Cohnella sp. The sequence continues at coordinate 10,208 of NZ_JBEPYQ010000055.1, forward strand.
AATTCCGTCGCCGCTTACGGGGACTTCGCCTATTTTGCCGATAACGGAGGCAGCCTGCTGGCGATGAACGTGCGGACGAACGAGCCGGTCTGGGCGCTTCCGCCGCTGGACGACACGGATGCGACGATCGTCGTCGAGGCCGAGAACGATGTTCCGTACTTGTATACGGGGACTGAGGTCGACAAGCAGGGGAACAAAGGCTACGCCTACTTGCGCAAAATAAACGGCCTGACCGGTCAAGTCGTCTGGCAGGCGAAATACGAATGCCTCTCCATCGTCGGAGGGGATCACCCCGTGAACGGCGGCGTGCTTGCGACCCCCGTCGTTGGCAAAGGGAACATCTCCGATCTCGTCGTGTTCACGATCGCGCGCTACGGGACGCTCGGCGCCGGTCTGATGGTCGCCTTGGACAAAAAGACCGGCAAAGAAGCGTGGCGGCTGCCGATGAAGCGCTACGCCTGGTCGTCTCCGACCGACGTCTACGATTCGCAGGGCAACGCCCATCTGCTTCAAGCCGATTCCGGCGGGGTCGTCTCCGTCGTCTCGGCCAGGGACGGCCGAGTTCGCGGAAGCTTGGCGCTCGGCGCCAACATCGAAGCGTCCCCGGCGGTGTTCGGCGATTATGCGGTCGTCGCTTCGCGAGACGGCAAGCTTTACGGAATCAAGCTGGAATGATCGGAGGCGACTTCGACGATTCGCCACGGCAAATGCGGGGAGCTTCGAGCGAACTCGAAACGCAGCTCGCCATGGAGCGTTCCCCGATCCTGCAAGCGAACGAGCAGGGGGAGCGCGACCGCAGCCGACAGCTTGTCATCTTGAACGTCGTCGTGTTCCGCGGTGCGGGTTCGCTTGACGTAGATCGATTCCAATCGTCCGATCAGCCGATCCATCGCTTCGATGCGGTCGGCGGACGCATCGGACCAGATCAGCCGCAGCATCTCGCCGTCCTTCTGGTTCAGCGCTTCGACGAAGCTGGCCGCCAGCACTTGCGGAGAGGCGGAATTGAAGTAGCTGCGCAGGCTCCCGCTTGCCTTGTGCACCATCAGCTGATGCGCAGGGTCGGGCGTGTTGGAGCGGTGAGAGCTGCTGCCGAGGAAATGCACGCAGAAGTGGCCGTTAAAGCCGTTATCCGGAATGCCATCCCCTCCGTGGGGCATGCCATTCATGGAAGCGGCTATTCGCGCGCCGTCTTTGGAGACGACGATCGCTCTGCGCTGCCAGCTCCACTTGCCCCCGTAAATCTGCTTCATGACTTTCGAATCTTCCCGCGAGACCGGCTGCACGTCGGCATGATCGCTGCCGGCGCGTCGCTGCACGCGAAAGCTGAGCCCGCTCTCCAGATCGACAATGGTGAACAGGCTTTTGCGCGTAACGACGTTCCGGGCTTCGTTCCAGTCCATGAGCTCCCCATAATGCCTCCATCGCAGCGTCTCCGCGTAAGCGAGCAGTCGTTGCGACGCATCGGGGGAGAGCCGCAGCATCTGCTGCGCCGCTTCGTCCCACAGATTGCCCTTTCGTTCCAGGCGGTACCGTTTGTTTCGTCCTTGGGCATCCCGAATCGCGACTTCCATGTCCGTATAGCAGTCCGCGCGTTCCGCCGGCAGGCGCTCCGCCCGGGCGATCCGCGCAGCGAGCGCCGGACTGTCGATCGACAGCTCGCTGAACATGTCGGCGGCTTGACTGGCGCGCACGGACATCTCTATCCGAGGCCGCTCAGGGGCTGTCGGAGCCCTGGCTAACGCCGGCAAGCCGCAGACGCACGCCAGACCAAGCGCGGCGGTTAAGATTGCGCCGATCCGGCGCCATGCCTGCAGCCGCATTAGTCGGGTCATCCTGTTTCTTCCTTTCTGGTCCGTGTCCGAGTCTATCGTTATTTTCGGCGAACGATGGAATGATTATGTGGCATAAGGCCGGCGAGTTTCGCGCAACGTAATGAAGAACGCGCAGTCCGGCGCAGACGAGCGTGAATCGTTGACTTCATCGAATCGAGGGATCGACTTGGCTTGGAAATGGATCGTCGGCATGCTGATGCTCGCGCAAACGGTATCGTTGCCGGATCAACTTACGGTGACTTCCGACGGAAGGGAGATCGCCGTCGTTCGCCGCTCGGACTATGAATTTCCTTTACCGGGACTGCCTATCGTTAACGACGTTAAATTATCGGAGCTTACGAACCGGGTCGAGAAGCTGGCGAATCGTCCGCCGACGAATGCCGTGCTGGACGCATCCGGAGCGATCGTCGCGGAGAAAGTCGGCTACAGGCTCGACCGGCCGGCCTGGGAGCGGAGCTTCTATCGCTACATGGTCGAAGGGGGAAGCGACTCCCTGGAAGCGCCGCGCAGAGCCGTATACCCGAGAGTGGACAGCGAGCTTCTGAGCTCGATCAAAGAGAAGATGATCGGCTACTATACGACCTACTACAATTCGAACAACAAAAGTCGATCCCACAACATCGACTTGGCGGCCAAGGCGCTGAACAACCGTTACGTATTTCCCGGCGAATCGTTCTCGTTCAACGAGTCGCTCGGAGAGCGCACGGCAAGCCGGGGTTATCGCCGCGCCAAAGTGATCGTAAGAGGAGAAGTGTCGGAAGGGATCGGAGGCGGCATCTGCCAAGTGTCATCCACGCTGTTCAACGCGGTGGACCGGGCCGGACTCACGATCGTTCAGCGCTATTCCCACAGCCGCAACGTACCCTACGTGCCGCCGGGGCGGGATGCGACGGTGAGCTGGTACGGACCGGACTTCGTGTTCAGCAATCCTTACGACCATCCCGTTCTCATCCGCTCATTCGCCGGAGCGGGTCAGACGACGGTGCTGATCTACTCCGCCGACGAAATCCACAACCGTCCCCGCGAAGTGCCGAGCGCCTCGAAGAAACTTCCCGAGGAAGTGCCAGCGGACCGCGATGTCCATCATATCATCGTTCCGTAGTCTCCATGCGGGGGGCTGGGTTATAAGTCAGGGCAATAAAAATGATCGATAAAAAGAATGGGGATATATCTCCTGTAGAGCGAAGCATCTGCCTCATACGGTCATGAAATTACCCTGTTACGGGTTAATCAATTCAAAATTTCATGTCCGTATCAGCAGCGAAAGGAGATATATCCCCATGTTCACTAATCGATCATTTTCTGTTGTTGCCCTAACGACATAACCCAGCCTCTTTCGCATGGAGAACGAATTGGTTATACTCATCTGTACAATCAGATTTCCGGAAGGAAGAGAGCGGGATGAGTCGGGTAATTCGCGCGAACGAGCTGATCGCGTTGAAGGAAATCGCGGAGGCGCTCAATTCGAGCAACGAGATGGACACGATCCTGAACGGCGTCTTGAAGAAGCTGCTTCAGGTGACCGGATTTACGACCGGCTGGATTTTCCTGATGGCCGACGACGAGAAGGGCTACGAATGTCCGGCCGCGCTGAACGTGCCGTCCGCGCTGACTGGCGGCAACTACGCCCTCATGTGCGGGGAAGATTGCTACTGTATCGAGAGCTACAAGAATCATAGGCTGGAACGCGCGGTCAACATTATCGAATGCAATCGGATCAACTACGCGATCAAGCACGGAATCGGCGATACGGGCAACTTTACGCATCACGCTACCGTGCCGCTTATGGCCGGCAGCGAGAGATTCGGGCTGCTTAACGTGGCCGAGGCGGGCAAGGAGCGGTTTAGCGAAGACGAGCTGGCGCTGCTTCACGCCGTCGCGCTTCAGATCGGGATGGCGATCAAGCGCATCCGTCTGTATCAGGCGCAGGAGCGCAACGCGCTGCTCTACGCGAAGCTGGGCAACGTCATTCAGCAGATGAACTCCGTCCTGGAGCCCGGCCAATTGCCCGTGAAGGCGGTACGGATGATCGGAGACGCGTTCGAATGGCCGAACGTTGCCTTGTTCACGAGCAAGAACGAGGAGCTGTCCCTGTGGGCGCAGTACAAGGACAACCGGATCCATGAACGATGGCAGGAGCTGGAGATGGAGCAGGCCGGCATCGTTTGGACGGCATATCGCGACAACCGGTTGGTCATCGAAGCGCATGACGGAGCCGCCTGCAAGGAAGTGCTGAACAGTCTGGACCTGCCGCCGAGCGGTTCGGCCGCCGCCATTCCGCTCAGGTTGCGAGGACGGCCTTTCGGCGTGCTGCTTCTCAGCAGTCCCCGCAACAAGCTGTTCGAGGACTATCCGGAAGATTTCATGTATTCGCTCGGCGACCATCTGACGCTGTGCTTCGAGAACATGCGCCTGAACGAGCAGCGCAACGAGCTGGCTCTAGTGGAGGAGCGCAACCGGATGGCCCGCGATCTGCACGATTCGGTCATGCAGAAGGTGTTCTCCCTGTCGTTCCTGGCCAAGGGCGCGGAGGCGATGATCGCGGGCAAGGAGCCGGTCGTCGCGGATTCGCTGAGAGAGATCGGCTCGCTGTCCCAAGAGGTGCTTAAGGAAATGCGAGCACTCATCTGGCAGCTTAGGCCCGCCGGACTCGAGAACGGGCTGCTTCCGGCTCTGAAGGAGTATGGCCAGCGGATCGGATTGACCGTGTTCGAGCAGGCGGAGGGCGTCATGGATTTGCCGAGAGCGATCGAGGAAGCGCTGTGGCGGATCGGGCAGGAGGCGCTCAACAACGTGAAGAAGCACGCCGGAACGATCGCTGCCTATGTCCGGTTGACGAAGACCGAGGCCGAAGCGGTGCTTGAGATCATGGACAGGGGCAAAGGATTCGGACGGGGCGGTAAAAAAGGCAGAAGATCGATGGGCTTGATGTCGATGCGGGAGAGAGCGGAGTCGCTCGGCGGCGAGATCGCGATTTACGGAGGCAGGGGAACGCCCTCGACCGTCAAAGTGAGAATCCCGGTGCACGTCATAGAGAAGAAGTGCGAAGAAGAGAAATGCGCGGAGGAGAAGCAACGGCTGTGAAGATTAAATTATTGCTGGCGGACGACCATCAGATCGTATTAAAAGGAATTTCGTTTTTTCTTTCCTTGCAGCCGGATTTCGAAATCGTGGGCGAGGCTCACAACGGGCAAGAAGCGGTAGAGATGACGGCGAGCCTTAAGCCGGATATCGTCCTCATGGATTTGAACATGCCCGTCATGGACGGGATCGAGGCAAGCCGCTTGATCGCGGAGAGCCATCCCGAAGTGAAAGTGCTCGTGCTGACGAGCTTCTCCGACCGCAGCCACGTCGTTCCGGCGCTGCGGACCGGAGCGATCGGCTACATGCTGAAGGAAGTGGAACCCGACCAGCTCGTCGAAGCGATCCGCAGCGCTTACAAAGGCAACGTCCAGCTGCACCCGGACATTTCCGGCGTCATTCTGTCCCAGCTGTCGCCGACGGCGAGCGAGCCGAAAGCCGCGCCCGCCAAGGAGGCGCTCGATTCGCTGACGCCAAGGGAGCTGGAAGTGCTGGAGCAGCTGACGAAGGGGCTCAGCAACAAGGAAATCGCGCAGACGCTTGTTGTTGCCGAGAAGACGGTCAAGACGCACGTCAGCAGCATTTTGAGCAAGCTGCATCTGACCGACCGGACGCAAGCCGCCCTGTACGCGGTGTCGGTTTTTCCTCCTGCGGAATAAGCCCTTTTTCTATTTCTACGACTATAGTCTTAAGACCGGTCCTCCGTCTTCGGAGGATTTTTTCATGCGTTGAATTCGGTCTTAAAGCCGATGTGCGCAATCGGAAATATGATTATAGTTACTGTAGTTACTTAATTAAATAAAGTGGAGGCTATACAAATATGAGCACTGTACTGTTCGTCAAAGCCAACGACCGCGGAGATCAAGCGGTCAGCGTAAAGCTGTACGAAGCATTCCTGGAAAGCTACAAGAAGAACCATCCGGAGGACGAAGTCGTCGAGCTCGACCTGTTCAAGGAAAGCCTGCCTTACCTGAACGCGAACATGATCAACGGCAGCTTCAAAGCGGCTCGCGGCATCGAACTGACCCCGGAAGAGCAAGAAGCGGTCGCCGTCAAGCATAAGTACCTGGATCAGTTTCTCGCCGCGGACAAAGTCGTATTCGGCTTCCCGCTGTGGAACCTGACGATTCCGGCCGTGCTGCACACGTACGTCGACTACATCTACGAAGCAGGCAAAACGTTCAAATATACGGAGCAAGGCCCGGTCGGCCTCATTCCGGACAAGAAGGTCGCGCTGCTGAACGCGCGCGGCGGCATCTATTCCGAAGGCCCTGCGGCTGCTGCGGAAATGTCCTTCAACTACATCCGCAACATCATGGCGTTCTTCGGCGTCACCCAGTTCGAGAACATTATCGTCGAAGGCCACAACCAACTGCCGGACAAAGCCCAAGAGATCATTTCTCAAGGCGTGGAGCAAGCGCACAAAGCGGCAGCAGGCTTCTAATCGTCCTGAATTCGTTTCGAGAAACCGCCCGTTAGCCGGCGCCCCGCGCACCGGTCCTGCGAGGCGGCTTTTCGCGTTTGCGCGGTTTCGGATTTGTGCGCGGGCCGCAGTCTGTCTATAATGGGATTGAATGGGTTCGCTAATCGCGCGTCATCAGCACTCATGTTAGGAGTAGATACGTTGTGGAGCATAAGCTGTTTACGGCCGAAGAAGCGAACGAGCTGCTGCCGCGGATCAGGGCGGAACTGGCGGCGCTTAAAGAGCTGGCGGGCAAAATAGAGAGCCAGCACAGGGATCTGCTGAAGTTCAAAGCGATTCACAAGCATGCCTTCCCCGATCTGCCGCACGATAACGATCCGTTCTTCGAATTGGAGAGCAGCCTGGATTTCCTGCGGATCGAGATGGATCTGATGATCGGGAATTTCTCGCGCAAGGGCGTGCTGCTGAAAATGATCGATCCCGGATTGGTCGACTTCCCTGCGATGATCGACGGGGAGCCGGCGCTGCTTTGTTGGAAGGAAGGCGAGGATCGGGTCGGTCATTACCATGGTTGGCACGACGGCTTCGTCGGTCGGAGGGCGTTGCCGGAAGGACCGGAACGGAATTCGCGAGACTAGCTAAATGCTGGAAGACGAACATGCGCCAAGTCGCGCCATGGCTGAACCTGACCGCTCATCGGGCGGTTTTTTTGCGTTGCGCGGACAAAAAACTTGAATAACCGATCGAACTTTTTCGTAGGCTCAAACGTCTAGCCCATATCGCGAAAAAACACCCGCAGAGAAGAAGGTATGAGAGCATGAAAGACACCGCGAGCCATTCCCCGAACCCGCATCAGGGGGCAACCCCCATGCCTGGACCGATTCCCCGCAGCAGACGTTACATGCCGGGTCTGGACGGATTGAGAGCGTTATCCGTTCTGGCCGTTATCGCCTACCATTTGAACCTGAATTGGGCTCCGGGCGGACTTCTCGGAGTCGGCATCTTTTTCGTTCTATCCGGCTATTTGATTACGGATCAATTGTTGTCGGAATGGAGGCGCTCCAGAAGCGTCGATCTGGCCGGGTTCTGGATCAGGCGCGCGCGCCGGCTGCTGCCGGCTATGCTTCTTATGCTCGCTTGCACGGCGCTATGGCTGCTGCTGTTCGATCGGTCCCGTCTGGCGGAGCTTCAGGGAGATTTTGCTTCGGCGGTGCTTTATTTCAACAATTGGTGGCTGATCTATCATGAGGTTTCTTATTTCGAGAGCTTCGGGCCTCCGTCGCCGCTCGGTCATCTGTGGTCGCTGGCGATCGAAGAACAGTTTTACCTGCTCTGGCCGCTGCTGCTCGTGGTCGGCGTGAAAATCGCGCCGCGAAGAGGGAGGCTGATCCTGCTTCTTCTGGGAGGAGCGCTGATCTCGGCATTGGCGATGGCCTGGCTCTACGTTCCCGGCCTTGATCCGAGCCGCGTCTACTACGGAACCGACACGAGAGTGTTCGCCCTTCTGATCGGAGCAGCGCTTGCGGTAGCCTGGCCAAGCGCGGGGCTTGGCGAGCGGGTGTCGAGGCGTTCCCGGAATTGGCTGGACGCGCTCGGCGCGGTCGGCCTCGCGTTGATCGTCTGGATGATCGCGACCGCGGACGAGTACGGGCAATTTCTGTATTACGGAGGACTGACGCTGCTTTCCGCGCTGTCCGCGCTGGCGATCGCGGCGCTTGCCCACCCGTCCGGCCTGTTGGCCCGGGCTCTGGGCAGTCGGCCGCTCAGATGGATCGGAGTACGCTCGTACAGCCTGTATATCTGGCATTACCCGGTTATCGCGTTAACGAGCCCGGCCTCCGATACGGGAGACGTCCAGCCGGTTCGCATGATCCTTCAGCTCGCCGTCAGCTTCGCTCTAGCCTCCCTGTCGTGGAAGTTCGTCGAAGAGCCGATTCGCACAGGCGCGTTGAAGAACTGGCGGACTCGGCTGCGGGCCGCTCCGGCGCGCGGCAAGAGGGTTGCATCGGGCGTTGCGCTATGCGCGCTGTGCTTGCTGGCCGTATCGCTTAATGGAGCGATCATCAAATCCGCCGCCACGATGCCGGTATATGCCGATTCCCAGGGCCCATCCGGGGAGAGCGTTCCCGAACGGCCTCCGCTGGAGGAGAAGCCGGGAGCGACCGAAGGGGATAAGCCGGCTTCGGAGAAACCGGACAGCGGAGCTTCGGATGGCACCAAGCCGTCTGAGCCGTCGGGACAACCGGGAGCTGGGGTCGTGGAAGGCACCAAGCCGTCTGAGCCGTCGGGACAACCGGGAGCAGGGGGCGCGGAGGGCTCTAAGCCATCGAAGCCGGCGGATAAGCCCGGCAAGCCCAAGCCGGGTCAGGGCGCCGGCAAAGGGATAACGGCGATCGGCGATTCCGTCCTGCTGGATGCGGCTCCGTACCTGGAGAAGCTTCTTCCAGGCATTGTCATAGACGGCCAAGTAGGGCGCCAGATGACGCATGCGCAGGAAGTCGTCGAAGCGATGATCGCGTCAGGCTCGATAGGTGATCGGGTCGTTATTGAACTCGGCACGAACGGATCGTTTAACTCCAAACAGCTCGCCAAGCTGATCGAGAGGATCGGAGACAAGCGGGAAGTATGGCTGGTGAACGTCAGAGTGCCGCGCAAATGGCAGAACAACGTCAATTCCGCCCTGAACAAGGCCGCATCCGAATACGGCAATGTCAAGCTGGTGGACTGGTATTCCGCAAGCAAGGGACAGGACGACTTTTTCTATAAAGACGGCGTTCACCTGAAGCGTCAAGGAGCGGAGTTTTACGCGTCGATACTGGCGAAGGAATTTAGAGCAGGGTAGAGGGGGGGATGTGAATCGAAATGTCGAAATACCTTTCGCCGTTGCCCTGTCTGAACGCCGATAACGAGAGACGTTCAGGCTTTCCCTTGCTGCGGGTGTTGTTGACGAAATTATTGCCGACCGTTTGCCAATCAGCCGCCTATTGACATTCGGAGGCTGCGGCAGTATCATTCAACCTGTTGACTTGCACTTCATACGTTCGTATAACCCCATAGTTATAGGGTGGGGGTCTCTACGGGAAGCCTTAACTTCCTTGCTACGAATATCGGGTCGCTTCGTGCGTTCCGTATTCCGGCAAGGAAGTTTTTTTTACTGCATTCGTACAAGGAGGATAACATCAAGATGAAATACAAATTGTCCGTTCTGTTGGGAGCGATCTGTTACGGCATTCTGTCTACTATAGTCACAAAAGCATACGAGCACGGCTACTCGCTCGGCGAGGTCGTCGGCAGCCAACTGCTGACGGGGTTCGTGCTGGCCTGGGCGCTTGTTCTGGTCCGAAAAGGGTGGAAGGCTCGCCCGCAATCCGCAGCCGGAGCCGAGCCGCGGCGGGACGGGAAGTTAAGTTGGAAGCAGCGCGTGCTGCTAATGGCCGCGGGCACGCCGACGGCTATCACGGGACTGCTGTACTACGAGTCGCTTCGCTACATTCCGAATTCGCTGGCCATCGTGCTGCTATTCCAGTTCACCTGGATAGGAGTGCTGATGCAAGCGATTGCCCGCAGGCAGCGTCCCGGAGGCGGCATGCTGCTTACGCTGGCCGTTCTGCTCGGGGGAACGCTGATGGCCGCGGGCATTGCCGATCAAGGACTGGCCGGCTTGAATTGGCGCGGCGTGGCGTACGGGCTGACGTCCGCGTTCAGCTATTCGCTGTTCATTCTGTTCAGCGGCAAGGCGGTTCCGTCCGGCCATCCGACCTATCGCAGCGCGTGGATGATCACCGGCGGCATGCTGCTTGTATTCGTTCTGTTCCCGCCGGCGTTTCTGTTCGACGGCGCGCTGTGGGCCGGCTTGCTTCCGTTCGGATTCATGCTGGGTTTGTTCGGCGCGTTCCTGCCCCCGGTGTTGTACGCGATCGGAGTGCCTCGCATCGGCGAAGGCCTGACCGGCATTCTGGGAGCGTCCGAGCTGCCCGTCGCCGTGCTTCTCGCCGCTGCCGTGCTGCATGAACAAGTAACCGTCCTGCAGTGGGCGGGCGTTGCGCTCGTGCTTTTAGGCGTTGCACTGCCCGAACTGTTTGGCAGATTGCGGAAAAAATCGACTTTTTCGAACGGCTCTTATATTTGAATCAAAATCGGCAAAATCATCGGCCGGCGCTTCGTCTTCGTCCACAGAAACTTGCCGACCTCCTCTTTGATCGTCTGCTTGTACGCGCTCCACTGGTTTACCTTTTCCTCCAGCAGCTTGCCCAGAGAGGCGGCGGCGATCCGATTCACTTCTTCAAGCAAACCTTCCGATTCGCGAACGTATACGAAACCCCTGGATATCGTATCCGGACCCGATATAATCTTGCTGTCGGCGCGGCTCAGCGTAATGACGACGATGAGAATGCCATCCTCGGACATATGCTTGCGGTCGCGCAGCACGACGTGGCCGACATCCCCGATGCCGAGACCGTCCACGAGCGTGTTGCCTGTAGGAACTTTCCGGCGCTGGCTGGCGATGCCTCCTTCGATGTCGACGACGTCTCCGTTCTTGACGATGAAGACATTGTCCCATTCGACGCCGACCGACTCCGCCAGCATGCGATGCTGGCACAGCATGCGGTACTCGCCGTGAATCGGAACGAAATACTTCGGCTTCATCAGAGTGAGCATCAGCTTCAGCTCCTCCTGGCTGGCATGTCCGGAGACGTGCATGCCGGTCACCGAACCGGAGCCGTAGATCACCTTCGCTCCGAGTTCGTACAGGTTGTCGACGATGCGGGCGACGCTGCGTTCGTTGCCGGGAATCGGCGTCGCGGCCAGAATGACCGTATCCCCGCGATGTACCTCCATCTGGCGATGGCTGGAGCTGGCCAGGCGGGAGAGCGCGGCCATCGGCTCCCCTTGCGAGCCCGTGCACAGCACGACGACCTCGTTCGGAGAGAGTCGGTTGACGTCGGACGGCTCGATCAGCATTTCCTCGGGCAGATGGAGATAGCCCAGCTCCGCCGCAACGCTCACGACGTTGACCATGCTTCTGCCGAGCAGCGCGAGCTTCCGGTTCGTGCGCTGCGCCGCGTCGACGATTTGCTGCAGCCGATGCACGTTGGAGGCGAACGTGGAGATGAATATTTTTTGCTCCGCTCTGGCGAACGCCTCTTCGATGTGCTCGCCGACAAGCCTTTCCGAAGGCGTAAAGCCGGGCCGTTCCGCGTTCGTGCTTTCCGAGAGCAGAAGCAGCACGCCCTTGTGGCCGAGCGCGGCCATCTTGTGGATGTCCGGGTAGTGGTTGTTGACGGGCGTCAGATCGAATTTGAAATCCCCGGTATGAACGACGGTGCCTTCGGGCGTATTCAACGCGATGCCGAGGCAGTCGGGGATGCTGTGGTTCGTACTGAAGAAGCTCACCTTGAAGTCCCCGAAGCGGAGCACCGAGTCGGCGGTGACCGTCTTGAGCCGGGAGTTGCCGAGCAAGCCGTGCTCGCGCAGCTTGATCTCGATCAAGCCGAGCGTCAGCCGGGTGGCATAGATAGGCATGTTGAGCTGCTTCAGCACGTAGGGGATGCCTCCGATATGGTCCTCGTGGCCGTGCGTGACGATGAGCGCCCGGATCTTGTCCCTGTTTTCAAGTAAATATGTAATGTCCGGCACGATGACGTCGATGCCCAGCAGGCTTTCGTCGGGAAATTTGGAGCCGCAGTCGATGACGAGAATGTCGTCCGCGTAGCGGATAACGTACATATTTTTGCCGATTTCGTTGACGCCGCCCAGCGCGACGACCGACAGCGCGTTCTCTTCCAAGCTCAAGAATCGTTCCCTCCGTTTGCGATAGGAATATGTGAAGTATTGCCTTGAAGGGCTCCGTTCATCCCAAGATCAGTCGATGGGGGAGACGCGTTTGATTTTTTGTGATTGCATTTTGCCGAGGCAGTGAGTATAATAACTTCAACTTAATAGGTTTATCTAAAGTCGATGAAGAGAAAGAGTACGTTAGTCGTCAGTTCCGCAGAGAGTTGGGTCAGGTGAAAGCCAACGTTCGGGCGATAACGGAAAGCCGTCTCCGAGACGCAGACTGAAATTCGAGTAAGCTCTGCCGCATGTCCAGCGTTAACGGGACCGCGTATTGATGGATACGTTGCGGAGTGCCGCTGTAATTCGTGAGAACGAAAAGCGGAACTAGGGTGGTAACACGGGTGCAGACTCGTCCCTTGCGGACGGGTTTTTTTGTTTTTAAATTTCGTCATATCCGAAGGGAGAGCCGCTGCAATGCCTTATCAAACATTAACGCCGATGGAACGGCTGCTGTCGCCGCAAGTCCTTGAAATGCCGCCGTCGGGCATACGGAAGTTTTTCGATTACACATCGGGAATGAAGGACGTCATCTCGCTCGGCGTAGGGGAGCCGGATTTCGTTACGCCCCAGATCGTTCGCGACGCGTGCGTCGCCGCGCTGGACAAAGGGAGAACGACCTATACGTCTAACGCCGGCATGCCCGAGCTGCGGGAAGCGATCTCCGGATACTTGTCCGACAGCTGCGGCGTAATCTACGATCCCGACAGCGAAGTGCTGGTCACGGTCGGCAGCAGCGAAGCGATCGATCTGGCACTCCGCGCGCTGATCACGGAGGGGGACGAGATCGTCATTCCGGAGCCTTGCTATATTTCCTACTCGCCGATCGTGTTTCTCGGCGGGGGCAAGCCGGTCGGCGTCGAAACGTTCGCCAAGCACCAGTTCAAGCTGAAAGCGGCCGCGCTGAGAGAGAAGCTGACGCCGCGCTCCAAGGTGCTCGTGCTCTGCTATCCGAACAATCCGACCGGAGGAGTGATGACGTACGAGGATTGGCTGCCCATCGCGCGGCTCGCGGAGGAGCGCAACCTGGTCGTCATCTCCGACGAAATCTATTCTGAGCTGAGCTACGGGGATAAGCATGTAAGTTTCGCGTCTCTGCCGGGCATGAAGGAGCGGACGCTGGTCGTGAACGGCTTCTCCAAGGCGTTCGCCATGACCGGCTGGCGCGTTGGATATGCCTGCGGACCTAGCGAGTTGATCGCGGCCATGCTGAAGATCCATCAGTATACCGTCATGTGCGCGCCGATCATGGGGCAGGTCGCGGCTCTGGCTTCCCTGCAAGTCGGCATGGAGGAGAAGGACCGAATGATCGAGTCTTACAATCAGCGGCGCAGAGTTTTCGTCCAGGGGCTGCGGCAGATCGGACTTCCGTGCCACGAGCCGCAGGGCGCGTTTTACGCTTTTCCTTCGATCGCCCATACGGGGCTTACCTCGGAGCAGTTCGCTCATCGGCTTCTGCAGGAAGCGAAGGTCGTGACGGTTCCCGGCCACGTGTTCGGGTCGGGCGGCGAAGGATTTATCCGTTGTTCTTATGCCTCGTCCCAGGTACAATTAGAAGAAGCGTTGGAGAGAATCCGCAAATTTCTAAGCTTAATATAGAAGGGATGAGACAGCGAACATGGAAGCGACTAAGATTAACGGCATTAAGTATTATCCGCCTCAGGAAGACTACATCGCCTTCGACAACGAGGAAGACTACGCGGAGAAAGGGCGAGCTTGGGGATTGTTCGCCAAGACGCCGAAGGCGCATTTCTGGTACAAGAGCGCGGCCGCGCAGCATCAGGTCTCGATCAAGGGCTATCAGGAATACGGAAGCATGAGCGTGCTCATCGTCGAATTCGAGGACGGGCGGCTGACGAGCATTCACCCATCCTACCTGAAGGAGATGCAGAGCGGTACGTTCGGCAGGGATCCGGTCGGCGGCGAAGCGGAGGATACGGAGAGCGGCGTACCGTCCGCCGCGGATTCGGGCGCTTCCGGAAGCGACGAAGAGGGCGGCAAGCCGGTTAAAGCGGCAAAGGCGCAGAAGCGGACGAAAGAGAAGAAGGAGAAGCTCGAACTGCCCGTCGACAAAGTAAAATTCACCGCGAAGGTCAAAGAATTCACGACGAAGCCGAACCCGTTCTCGGACCGCGACGACGAAGTGGTGCTGCTGGAGGAGGTTGCCGTGGTCGGCGATTCTCCGCTTGCCATCGGAGACGCGTGGTGCGGCTATAGCAACACGCTGAAAGGCTTCGGACTCGAAGTGGGCAACGTCATCTCTTTCGAAGGGAAAGTCGTGGACAAGAAATTCAACAAAGAAATTTTGTATAAGGTGAACAATCCTTCGAAGATTGTTATTCAGTCATGAAAACAACATAGCACGACACGAAATGAGCTTCCCGCATCCGTGAAGCTCATTTTCGCTCATTCAGGTCGCCGTGCGGTACTCCGCCGCGACGGTTGTGAAAGGGAGGTGCGATGCCGGGAAGGACTGACGGAAGGGGATAGCGACAAAAGAAGTGGAATGCGGAACGGGGAGAAGCGGACAGTTTGATACGCTTGACATTGCCGTTACGTAAAGGTGTACGATCAGTTTGCAAGGAGGGATCGAGATGGAATATACGGTCCAGAAGCTCGGCCGGTTGGCCGGAATCAGCACGCGCACGCTCCGATACTACGACGAAATCGGACTTCTCAAACCGGCGAGAATCAATTCGTCGGGGTATCGGATCTACGGGCAGCGGGAGGTGGATCGCTTGCAGCAAATTTTGTTTTATCGAGAGCTTGACGTCGGCCTCGAGGGGATTAAGGAGATCGTGGGCGCTCCCGAATTCGACGCCCGGAGCGCGCTGACGAAGCACCGCGAGCAGCTTTTGGCCAAGCGGCGGCAGCTCGACGCGCTGATCGCCAATATCGATCTGACCTTAGCCCATCAAGAGGGGATGACGAACATGAGCGACCAACAGAAGTTCGAAGGCTTTAAACAGCAGCTCATCGACGATAACGAGGCTAAATACGGCGAGGAGATCCGCGCCAAATACGGCAACGAGCGAGTGGACAAATCCAACGCGAAGATCAAAAACATGACGAAGGAACAGCACGAGGAGATCGAGCGCTTGTCGGAAGACATTCACGCGACGCTCGCCCAGGCGTTCGCGACGGGAAATCCGGCGGGCGAATTGGCGCAGAAGGCTGCCGATCTGCATCGCCGCTGGCTTACTTTCTACTGGGACCCATACACGAAGGAAGCCCATGCGGGAGTAGCCCAAATGTACGTGGACGACGAACGGTTCAGAGCCTATTACGACAAGGATCAGCCGGGCATTGCGGAGTTTCTGCGGGACGCCGTCCGAATCTATACGGGAATCGACGCCTAATCCGTCAGGGGGAGGTTGTCCTCTAAGCAAAGCAAGTCGTTCCGAGCGCCGTTCAAGCGGCGCTGGGGGGAGGCTGCCGCTGAGGGCAGCCTCTATTTCATATCTGAATCATCTCCGACAAAATAAATTCATCGTCCAGAGGACGCCGAAGGCGTTTTTGCTTGCGTAAAAAGGGGTTGACAGCCCGTGCGTATTAAGGGCATAATACGCATGTGGTGTATGAACTACTTAGTACACACACTTATGGCGATTGCGAGGTATCGGTATGAGAACAGGCGGAGGCTGGGAAGAAGTCGAGTTCAACAGCCGGGAACCGGTCTATCTGCAGGTAGTTCGGCATTTCAAAGAGATGATCGTCGCCGGGAGGCTGGAGGCGGGCCAGGTGATCCCTTCGCGGAGAGAGCTGGGAACGCTGCTGAAAATCAACCCGAATACGGCGCAGAGATCTTATAAGGAGATGGAGGAACGGAAATTGATCGTAACGGAAGGAAATTCGCCAAGCCGAATCACCCAGGACGACGCCGTACTGCGGGCGATTCGCGCGGAGCTGCTCGGGGAAGCGGTCGACGCCTTCGTCTCGGCGGTCAGGAAAGTCGACGTTCCGGTCGAAGAACTGCTTGATTTGGTGAAGAGCAAATACATAGAGGCGCTGTCCTCCAGCCCTGCCGACGTCGCGGCGGAAGGAGGCGCGGAGCGGCCATGATCGAGTTGAAGGGAGTTCGCAAGCGGTATCGCGGGCGTTACGTGCTGAACGGATTGTCGTTTACGGCGGAGAAAGGCAACATCACCTGCTTGATCGGCATGAACGGAGCGGGCAAGTCGACCGTTATGAAGGCGATCATGGGGCTCGTGCCCGTCAAGGAGGGGCAAATTCTCGTGAACGGAAAGCCGCGCGGGAGATGGATATACGAGAAAATCAGCTTCGTTCCGGATCATCTGACGATGCCTCTGAGTATGAAGATGTCCGAGGGGCTGACCTTTATGGCGGATTTCTACGCGAGCTGGAACGCGGAGCGGGCAGCCGAGCTGATGCGTTTCTTCCGGCTGGAGCCCGGCGAGAAGATCGGCAATCTGTCGAAGGGGACGGCTGCCAAATACAACCTGGTGCTCGGACTGGCTCCGAATTCCGACTACGTGCTGATGGACGAACCGTTTTCCGGAATTGACCTGTTTAGCCGGGAGATGATCGCGGACGTGTTTTCCAGCGATCTGATCGAAGAGCGCGGCGTTCTGCTGACGACGCACGAGATCGGCGAGGTGGAGCATCTGATCGATAAAGCGGTCATTCTGCAGAACGGAAAAGCGGAGATGGAATTCGACTGCGAGACGATGCGCAGCGAAGAGGGCAAGTCGATCGTCGACGTGATGAGAGAGGTGTATTCGCGTTGAGAAACTACCTGAAGCTTCTGCATATGGAAATCCATCGTTTCCGATATATCCTGTTCGCGTTGATAGGGCTGACGGCGCTTGTGCAGATGTGCGCGATCGCATTCAACGCGATAGGGGAGGTCAATAAAAGAAACGCCTATTTTGAGCAAACGGGCCGGGCTCCCGAGGAGTTTTTCGCTGCCATGTCGTATACCCGCGCGGTGCAGGAGACGCAATTCTGGTTTGCCGTTCCCGTCGGGCTCAGCATCGCGGTTCTCGTGATCTACGCGTTTCTGATCTGGTATCGCGATTGGTTCGGAAGAAGCACGTTCGCGTATCGGCTGCTCTCGCTTCCGTCCGAGCGAAGGAACGTTTATTTCGCCAAGCTGACCGCCATCTTAACGTTCGTGTTCGTCCTGATCGGATTTCAACTGCTGCTTATGCCGATCGGAAGAGCGATCTTCGCGATGATTGCGCCGGCCGATCAACTGCAGCCATCCTATATCGCGGACGCGATTTTCGCCAACCAAGTATTCAAAATCTTGCTGCCGCGCTCATTCGCGGAATTCTTCGTCAACTACGGTTTGGGAATCATCTCGCTGCTCGTCCTGTTCGCGTCGATTCTGCTGGAGCGAAGCTATCGCTGGCTCGGCATCGTGTACGGACTGGCGTATGCCGGCTTCTGTGCGCTGCTGATGGTTTACCCGCTGCTTGCGCTTGGCCGGAATTATTCCGCGGGCTACTTCTATACCGAGGAAGCGTACGCAATTCAAATGGCGATCGACGCGCTGATCGTCGTCTCGTCCGTCTGGCTGGGATTGCATTTATTGAAGAAAAAAGTATCGGTGTAAGGGAGGAGACGGCGAACGATGAAACGTTACCTTTTATCGATGGCGCTGGGCGTATTCGCGGTCGGCTCGATCGGAGCTTATTATGCGTCCGGTACGGAAGGAGATGCGCCGCGGTACAAGCTGGTTACGCTGGAAGGCGATGCCGGGGAAGCCGCCAAGATGCGGCTCAGCGGCTCCTATATAGGAGGAGTCGGATCGAAGGCGCTTGAGCTTACCGTCGATGGAACGAATTATCAATTGACGCAATCGTTTTACGAGAAGTATTTGAAGGACAACCGGTATTTGACGTCGCGTTACGAGGACATGAAAGCATTGAAACGGGAGCATCGGGATTTTATGAGAGCGAGAAGCAACGTGGACAGCTTTTACAAGGATTCGGAGTGGCTGATCTACGCGGACATCTTCCTCTACGGTCCACGCGGCGTTTACGATTGGCGGACGGAGCTGAAGATGGACGTCTTGGAAGAGGCGACGGGGCGCGTCAACGAGATCAGAATTGAGCTGAACGTTGCAAAGCAGGTAAGCTGGCTCAGGGTAGAAGACGTTCAGCGCATCGGTGACGAAGTGCACGTCCTATCCCAGGTACGCTATAGAACGGGGCCAACTGCAGACGGTCCCTCCGCAGTGGAATTCCGCGATTATATCGTCGATCTGCATACCGGCGAGCTGCTGAGAGAGGCGGCGCTCGTCTCCGAGGAGCTGGCTGTCTCCGACTCGGCGGGGCCGGGAGGAGCTCTGGCGGCGCAGTCCGTGACAAGCGAGATTAGCCTTTCTGCTATTTCCAGCGAGGTACGCTCACAGCCCTCCGAGTACGTCGTGCTGGCAACGAGCAAAAGCGAGCAATCCGTAAACGAGGACGGCAAAGAGATGAAGCAAACGCGCCGTTTCGCGGTTTTCTCCTACCGCACGGGCAAGCTGACGCCGCTGCCCGAGCCGTCGCCCGGCTTAAGCGCCTATTCGAACATCCAGAGCGAGCTTAGCGGGGAGCTTTTCACCATTCTGTATTCCGATCGTGGGAGCCTGGCGATCGCCCGCTATAACGTTGCAACAGGGGCGCAGGAGCAGGGCGAACTGACCTTGACGGCCGAGCAGTTTGGAGGACAGTCGATCCACAGCGTGAGCTTGGCGCAAAATCGGGTGTACGTTCTGCTGACTACGGTGAGCTCTAACAAGACTCGCATTTCCGACGGAAGACAGCTTGCGGCCGTCGTGCTGGATGCCGGCAGCGGAGAGCTGCTGTACAAAGGGGAAGCCGCATACGACGGACCGGCCGAGAAAGCTGACGAGTTCCGCAAAAATCTGTGGCTGACCAACGTCAATGCCGATCGCCCGTAACCCGCACGAGGAGCTGCTTCGACAAGAGAGGATCGCGCTGCTCAGAAAACTGGAGGAGCTCGGCTATTCGATCGCCTATTACGTACTGCGCTGCGAGGAGCAAGCCGTGGAAGCAACGCGGGCCGCGCTGCTCGCGGCGGGTGGGGACGTCGAGCTGCACAGATTGCCGGCCGAGGCGCAGAGAGAGAAATTCGCCCGGCTGGCCATGAGCTCGGCGATCGCGGTTAGACGCGATAGATTGCTGCGGCATGCGGAATAAACGACAAACGCTCTTCCTCGGAGATACGGGGAAGAGCGTTGTTTACGTACGGCGAATATGGTAGACGCACTTGCGATCGCCGGACGCGAGGCAGTCCGAACGCGTCACTTCCGCGCCCAGCAGCGTCTCGAACAGCTTCAGCTCGCAGGAGCAAGCCTGATTGTACTTGTTGGCGACCTGCGAGATCGGACAATTGTACTCGGTCAACACGTAGTCGTCGTCGGAATCCTTCTCCCAGGATGCCATGTAGCCGTTCTCGTTCTGAATGTCCGACAATGCGGCGACTTTCGCTTCGAGCTCTTTGCCGGCCATTTTCGCCTCGTACCTTTTCAGCAGAGTCGCCTTGCGGCGCTCGAAGAGAAGATTGACCATCGATTCGCCGGCTTCGTCCTCCAATTCGGTGAGCAGGTCGAGGGCGACGGCATGATATTTCTTCGGAAAATAGTCGTCCGCCCGTGCAGTCAGACGGTAGACGGCCGCAGGCCGGCCCATCGGCAGCCTGACGGTCGTCGATTCGATCAGATCGTCCCGCTCGAGATTGGAAATATGCCTCCTTACTGCCATGCCGGTAATGCCCAGCTGATCGGTAAGCTCCTTGGCGGTCAGCTCTCCCGAAGTTTTCAGCATTTGCATAATTCTGTTGCGCGTGGACAGATCCGAATCTTCCTTCAATACGTCACCTCCCGGGATTAACGGACCGATTCGGCCGCGGCCAGATCGTGCTCGGCGCATTCCGCCGAGCAGTACCCTCGATGCTCCTCTTCGCATTTGTCGCATACGAGGTGCTGCAGATGGCAGGTGTCGTCCGCGCAGTTAATGTAGCGATCCGTCTTCGTTCCGCAGTGATGGCACTCGCCGACCAGCGTATGCTCCTCGGTCTGGTTGATGCGCACCGAGACGCGTTCGTCGAACACGTAGCAATTGCCGTCGAAGCCGCGTCCCTGCACTTCCGGATCTTGCCCGTACGTGACAATGCCGCCGTCGAGCTGGTAGACGTCGCCGAAGCCTTCGTTCTTCAGCACGGCCGTCAGCATCTCGCAGCGGATGCCTCCCGTGCAGTAAGTGAGAATCGGCTTGCCTCTGTGCTCGGTCAGATTGTTGCGGATCCACTCGGGGAACTCGCGGAACGTCTTCAGATCAGGCTTGATCGCACCCCGGAAGTGGCCCAGATCGTACTCGTAGTCGCTGCGGCCGTCAAGGATGATGACGTCGTCCTGCTGCATTTTCTCATGAAACTGCTTCGGAGTGAGCCGCGCGCCTCCGTCGACGTTCGGATCGAGCTCCTTGTCGTAGCGCAGCGTCACGAGTTCTTTCTTGTAGCGTACGAATATTTTCTGGAACGCGTGGCCGTCGGCCTCATCGATCTTGAACAGCAGATCGGAGAAGAGAGGATGGGCGTGCATCGCAGCCATGTAGGCGTCGGTTTGCTCGACCGTGCCGGAGAGCGTTCCGTTGATTCCCTGATCCGCGATCAGAATTCGGCCCTTGATGCCGAGCTCTTTGCAAAATTGCAGATGTTCGGCGGTGAACTCCTCGGCGTTCGGAACTTTAACGTATTTATAGAACAGCAGGATTCGGTAATCTTTTGTAGACATCGTTAACACCTTTCCGTCGGCTATTGCAGGTAGCCGGTAATACGATAATCGTAGCGGTTCGCCCTCACATAGTCAACATAAAGGTTTATTATGTTGCCAAAAACGGTTTGACATCCTTAGCTGATCGGCGTACTATAAATATACGCTTAATTTCCGTCCGCTTACGGGTGGAAAACGGGGGAACCGATCATTCAGGGGCGAATCGTTCGCGCAGAACGTAGGGTACCATCTACCCGAGTCCGTCAGCTAACCTCGTCGGCAGAGATGGGTCTGAGAATTCGATATTTATTTTCATTTCGGACCCTTATTCAGGGTCTTTTTGCGTTCTCTTAATGACCCGAACAGGAGGTGTTAACGATGCAGCAGGCGGAATCCGTCAGAACGACTTACGATAGCTTGATGGAGCGGACGAGGCAGCTCGTGCAGCGCATGGAGGAGACGGAGGCGTTCGTTCCATCCGAGGAACAGTACGCCGTCCTTCACTTGACCGTCGAAGCCGACGGGCAGGAAGGCGGGGATCGCGACTTGAGCCGGGCGCAGATCGGCGTCAGGCGATTCGTAACCGTCATCGCGCAGATCGTCTCCGGCTGGGGAGGCCAGCTGATCGAAGCGAGCCACCAGTCGTATACGGCTATCTTTCCGATGTCGGAAGCAGATGCGGTTGGACGGAGCTGTCTGTGCGGCGTGCAGATCGTCCAGGCGATCGACGCCGTCGTCAATCCGTCCCTTGCGGAGGAGGGCATTCCGTTCCGCTTCCGCGGCGGCGTCGGCGTCAGCATGGGGCGCGTATACAGCTTCCATACGGGGCTGTCTCTCCCGGCGAACAGCCTGTATTACGGCGAAGCGATGACGAGCGCGGTCGAATACGCCAACATGACGGACGGACAGGTGATCGTGGACAAAGTCGTCAAGGAGCACTTCGAGCGCTCCGGATCGGAATATCAAGTCCAATTCGTGCCCTATCGCTATCATGAATGGGTCGGTTATCGGTTTCATATCGGTTAACGGCGTCAGCAGGGGACTATCCCTCGTCATCGGGAGATGACGGCGGGGGTGGTCTTTTTTGTTGGCGGATCTTCAATCTGTCTCCAGCTTTGCCGATGAGAGATACATAGAGCGTCGAGCCGCCTGGCCGGCGCCTTTCCTCACTTAAATTACATTCCAATCAAAGGCAGGTTGATTCATGCAGCACGTTCACGGTTCCTACGACACCGCTCTTGTCGTATTCTCTTACGTCGTCGCGGTCGTCGCATCCTATACGGTATTGGATTTGGCGGGACGCGTCAGCGAGTCCTCGGGCTTCAGCCGGGCCATGTGGCTGGTGTTCGGCGCCGCCGGGATGGGCATGGGCATCTGGTCGATGCATTTCGTCGGGATGATGGCTTTTAAGCTGGATGTCCCCGTAGCCTATGATCTTACGCTTGTCATCGTTTCCGTTCTCGTCGCCATTATCGCCTCATACGTCGCATTATCGGTCGTCGGCAAGAATCAGCCGACGATGGGGAACCTGCTTGGAGGAGGGCTGCTGCTGGCCGTCGGCATCTCGGCGATGCACTACATCGGGATGGCGGCCATGCTGATCGACATTATGTACGACCCGCTCATGTTCGCGCTATCGATATTGATCGCCGTCGTCGCGTCTATCGCCGCGCTGTGGCTCGCGTTTTATTTTCGCAAGGAGAGCGGCGAGGGAGAAGTGTGGAAGAAGCTGGGCAGTGGCCTGATTATGGGCGGAGCGATCGTCGGCATGCATTATACGGGCATGTTCGCCGCGAGCTTCCATATCGGCACCCGTTCGGAGATCGCCTCCGGCATGCTGCTCGATCAGAAGTGGCTCGCTTATTTTATATCGGGCGGCACCTTGTTTACCCTCGGCCTTTCGCTGCTCGGGATCTTCGTGTCGAAGCGATTCTCGCGTAAAGATTCGGAGATCGAATTGAAGTCGCGGGAAATCTACTTGAAAAATCAGGAGCTTCAGCGGTTGAACGACCATTTGGAGGAACTCGTCCGCGAGCGCACGGCTCAGCTCGAGAAGGCGCACGACGAAGCGATCCAGGCGAACCGGATCAAGAGCCAGTTTCTGGCCAATATGAGCCATGAGCTCAGAACGCCGCTGAATGCCATAATCGGTTACAGCGAGATGCTCGTCGAAGAAGCGGAGGAGCTCGGCGAGCCGGCTTTTGCCGCCGATCTGGAGAAGATCAGCAAGTCGGGCAAGCATCTGCTGGCGCTGATCAACGACATTCTCGACATCTCCAAGATCGAGGCGGGGAAAATGGACGTCTATCTGGAAACGTGCGACCTCGGAA
Source organism: Cohnella sp. (assembly GCF_041641335.1). Lineage (NCBI taxonomy): Bacteria > Bacillati > Bacillota > Bacilli > Caryophanales > Paenibacillaceae > Cohnella > Cohnella sp. The sequence goes on from NZ_JBEPYQ010000055.1 coordinate 33,455, forward strand.
GCGTCCTCCAAGAAGTGATGTCCACGGTCAAGCCGCTGATCGAGAGCAACGGCAATCGGCTCGAGACGAAGTGGGAAGACGCCGTCATGACGACGGACGTCACGAAGCTGAGGCAAATTATGCTTAATCTGCTCAGCAACGCCGCCAAGTTTACCCGCGACGGCGCGATTCGGATCGAAGGACGTCTAATGGAGAAAAAGGGGACGAGCGGCTATTCGATCCGAGTGGCGGACTCCGGGATCGGGATGACGGAGGAGCAGATCGGCAAGTTGTTCCAGCCGTTCACCCAGGCGGATTCCTCCACGACGCGCAAATACGGGGGGACGGGACTCGGGCTGACGATTACGCAGCGCTTCTGCGAACTGCTGGGCGGAGACATCTCGGTGGAGAGCCGGACCGGAGAAGGCAGCTCATTCACTTGCTGGCTCCCGCTTGGGCAGGTCGGAGAGGTTCAAGGGACGGGGCCGCAAGCGGAGAAGCCGCCGACTCCGCAGCTCGGTTCCGAATTCGCCGCAAGCGATAAAGTCAGCATCTTGCTGATCGACGACGAACCGGTCAACCTGCAGCTGATGCGCAATTATTTGGCCGACGAAGGCTGGACGCTGGCGTTCGCGGAGAGCGGGGCGGAAGGGCTGTTGATGACGAGGCAGCTGAAGCCGAAGCTGATCTGCCTGGACATTCTGATGCCGAGCATGGACGGGTGGAGCGTGCTGTCGGAATTGAAGAGCGATCCCGAACTGCGGGACATTCCCGTCGTTATCCTCTCGCTGACGGACGATAAGCCGCTCGGTTACTCGCTCGGCGCTTCCGAATTTCTGACGAAGCCCCTAGAGCGGGAACAGCTTGTCGCGGTCATCGACAAGTACTTGCCGGATACGGAGGAGCGTACCGTGCTCGTCGTCGAAGACGATGTCACGACGAGCGAGATGATGGTCAAGCTGCTCGGCAAGGACGGCTACTCCGTCGCGACGGCGGGCAACGGCAGACTTGCGCTGGAGAAGCTGGCGTTCGAGAAGCCGGGATTGATTTTGCTGGATTTGATGATGCCGGAGATGGACGGCTATCAGTTTCTGGCGGAGCTGAGGAAGAGGGAAGAATGGAGCTCCATCCCGGTCGTCGTCGTGACGGCCAAGTCGATGGCGGCGGAAGAGAGCTTGCGGCTTAACGGCTATGTCAAAGGAGTGCTGCAAAAAGGCTCGTTCGAACCCAAGCAGCTGCTGGCGGAAGTTCGCCGATACATGAACGAGAAACGGGAGGTGAGCTAATGCACACGATTCTTCTGGTGGAGGACAACGAATTGAACCGCGACATGTTATCCAGAAGGCTCGTTCGCAAAGGGTTCCGCGTCTTGACGGCCGAAGACGGGCGCGAAGGAGTCGAGCTTGCGTCCTCGGCGCTTCCCGACCTCGTGCTCATGGATATGAGCCTGCCGGTCCTGGATGGCTGGGAGGCGACGCGGATGCTGAAGAGCGATCCCCGAACGCGTTCCGTTCCGGTGATCGCGCTGACGGCCCATGCCATGTCCGGCGACGAGAAGAAAGCCTACGAGGCCGGATGCGACGACTTCGATACGAAGCCGGTCGATCTCCCGCGGCTGCTCGGCAAAATCGAAGCGGCCCTGCTCAAGACAGAATAGAATGGAGTGCGTGCGCCGATGGACGCCAGCATAGACGCGAAAATATTGATCGTCGACGATCAGGAATACAACGTAAGCCTATTGGAGCGCATTTTGACCCGCGCGGGATTCAGCCGCATTCACAGCACGCTCGATCCGCACGAGGTGCAGCGAATGGTCGCCGAAGTCGAGCCCGACATCGTCCTTCTCGACTTGCACATGCCCGGCATAGACGGTTTGGAGGTGCTGAAGAGGATACGCGAGCAGGTCGGGCAAGAGAATTACTTGCCGGTTCTCATGCTGACCGCGGACACGACGGCGGAAGTGAAGCAGCAGGGGCTTCAGGCCGGGGTCAACGATTTCCTGGCCAAGCCGTACGATCGGACGGAGGTCGTACTGCGTATACGCAACCTGCTTAAGACGAGGGAGCTGCACTTGCAATTGCAGCACCACAACCGGACGCTGGAGGACAAAGTCCAGGAACGGACGATGGAGCTCAGCCAGGCCAAGCTGGAGATGATGCTGCTGCTCGGCCGGGCGGCGGAGTACCGCGACGACATGACCGGGCAGCACACGCAGAGAGTCGGCGAGCTGTCGGCCTTGATCGCCGAGCGGCTCGGCTTGCCGGAGAAGGACGTCGACCTGATTCGCAAGGCGGCCCCGCTGCACGATATCGGCAAGATCGGCATCCCGGACGAAATTTTGCTTAAGCCCGGCCGCTTCGAGCCTCATGAATTCGAGCGGATGAAAACCCACACGACGATCGGCGCCGACATTCTCGAAGGCAGCTATTTCAATATTTTGCAGCTGGCCCGCGTTATCGCGCTGTCCCACCATGAGAAATGGGACGGATCGGGGTATCCCCAAGGCTTGGCCGGAGAGGAAATCCCGATCGAAGCGAGAATCGTCGCTCTGGCCGACTTCTACGACGCGCTTACGCACGAACGCCCGTACAAGAGGGCATGGACGCCGGAAGAGACGATGGAGGAGATTGCCCGCCAGCGGGGAGCCCACTTCGATCCGCAAGTCGTCGACGCCTTCGAGGCGTTGTTCCGGGAACGCGATTTTCATCAACTTATTGAATTGTCATCCTAGCGCAGAAGCGGCCTATACGGCCGCTTTATTTTTGTATTGGGCGAGCTGTAAGGAAATCGCGCCTCGCGCGTCTAATTATAGAAGGTAGAGGCAATCAAAGGGAGGAGGGGACCGTCGTCGACAGTTCCGCAATCGAGCAATGGTTTCTGACCTACGGCTCGGACGTTCATCGCTTTCTCGTGTATTACACGGGGAGGAATCAGGTCGAGGATCTGGTGCAGGACGTCTTCGTCAAAGCGCTGCAAGGAAGCCGGGATTTCCATGGGCGGTCCAGTCCGAAGACGTGGCTGTTCTCGATCGCGCGGAGGGTCGCGATCGACGAACAGAGGAAAAGGCGGCGAAGCTTGCTGCTGCCGTCGCGGCTGATTGGCGAACGCAAAGTTTCCGTGGCGACGCCCGAGGAGATGGCGATTCATCGACAGGATGTCGCGGACGTATACCGCGCGATCATGAAGCTGAAGAGGTCGTACAGAGACGTGCTGCTTCTGCGGATCATGCAGCAGCTGTCAGCGGCCGAGACGGCGGAGGTGCTCGGATGGACTTCCGCCAGGGTCGACGTAACGCTGCACCGGGCAATTCGCAAAGCAAGAGGCATTCACGGAGCGCTGGAAGGAGGCGAGGATTATGCGCGAACAACCGAACGGGGATAGCTGGATCGAGCTGCTGAAGGAGCTGCCGTTCAAGCCGCTCGATCAGGCAGCCGAGCAGGAAATTTTGCGGACTTTAAGACAGGCGGGAGCAGCTTCAGGAAAGGACTCGAAGCGCGGGAGAACAAGGCGGCTGTCGCTGCTCGCCGGTGCCGCTGCCGCGTTAATTGCTATCGCGTCGTTATCGGGAATCATCGATCGCGCGGACAAATGGGGGGCGTCTCTGCTCGGCCTTCGTCCTGCAGCCCCCGCCGCGGAAATCAGTCCGCTTTTCGACCTGATCGACAAGGACGGAACAGTCGTCTATCCGGACCGGTTGAGAGGAATCGAAGGGAAAATCGCCTTTAGCGAATATCCGGGAGGCTTCGTCGCGAATTCGGGAACGACGGTGTCCAAAGTGTTCTGGTACTTATGGGGGGACCCGCAAAGGCTGAGCGGGGCGTATCTCGTTGCCGAAGCGGTCAACCTCGATACCGGCAAGAAGTTCGCCCTCAACGAAACGAGGCTGAACGGTCCGATCTACGGTGCGGACGCGAATGCCGTCACGCGCTTCAACAGGTTTCCGGACAAAGGCGTCTGGCGTATCGACGTCGAGCTGGACGGAGAGCCGTACGGTTCGATCGTCGTTCGGGTGAAGGACGAGTACATTCATACGGAATCTTCCAGCTTCCTCGTTTCCAAGGACGATGCGTCGATTGGCGTCACGGAGACGTCGTTGATCGTCCAAGGGCACGATATGCCGGAGACGCTCGACGTGATCGTTCAGCCTGCGGACGTTTCCGGACAGGCGCGGAAGCTGACTTTTCTCATAGAGCAGGAGTACGTTCAAGCGATGGAACCCGTTACCCATTATTCGGGCAGCCTTGAATTCGACGTTCCTGGGAAGTGGAGAATCGAAGTGCTCGGCGAGAAAACGACGGTGGAGGTGCGGCCTTAGCCGCAACCTCCGGTTGACACCTAGCCTTGTCCCGAATTAAAATGTGAGTGAACACTCACTTTTATTTCGAGACGGAGGTTGCGACCATGGGGATAGCCGTGCAGTTCGACCGGGTCAGCAAGCGCTACGGGAAGAAGACGGTGCTCCAAGACGTTACGCTGCAGATGCGGCAAGGGCAGATTTACGGTTTGATCGGACCGTCGGGAGCGGGCAAGACGACGCTGGTCAAAATGCTGGTCGGCATGGAACGCGCTGATACGGGCAAGGTGAACGTGCTGGGGGAAGCGATGCCGAATTTGAAGCTGCTGCAGGACATCGGCTACATGGCGCAGTCCGATGCCCTCTACACGGAGCTGACGGGAGAGGAGAATTTGACGTTCTTCGCCTCCTTGTTTAAGCTGGGCAGAGAAGCGAAGCGAGAGCGCATCGCGTACGCGTCCGAGCTCGTTAACCTGTCCGGAGAGCTGGGCAAAAGAGTGTCGGCCTACTCGGGAGGCATGAAGCGGAGGCTGTCGCTGGCCGTCGCCTTGATTCAGAATCCGCGCCTGCTCATTCTCGACGAGCCGACGGTAGGCATAGATCCTTCGCTTAGGGCGTCGATCTGGAGCGAGCTGCTGCGGTTGAAAGAGAAAGAAGGCAAGACGATCGTCGTCACGACGCACGTCATGGACGAGGCGGCCAGATGCGACTACCTCGCGATGGTTCGCGACGGACGCATCCTCACTTCGGGAACGCCACGTGAGCTTATGGCTCAGTACGATACGGACAATCTGGAGAGCGTATTTCTGGCCGCGGGAGGTTCCCGCCGATGAGAACGAGAGCGTTGATCGCCAGAATCTGCCGCCAGATGATCCGGGACAAAAGGACGCTGGCGCTGCTCCTTGCCGCGCCGCTGCTTGTGTTAACTCTGATGTATTATATACTGAACGGAGGAGAGGCGGACAATCCGAGAATCGGCATCGTTCAGGAGGACGCAGCCCTCGCGGGCATGCTGCAGCAGGCCGGAATCGACCCCATGCTGGTGTCCGAAGCTTCTGCCGAAGCGATCGAGCGGCACAAGCTGGACGGCGTCCTGACGTTCGAAGCCGGCCGCCCGGCGCTGATGCTGGAGAACGCGGATCCGGCGCAAGCGAAAGCGCTGCGGATGAAAATCTCGCAGATCGCGGCTCTCCAAGCGCTGGACGGACTCGGACTCCCTGTCACGGCCGCTCCCGGCATCGAGACGAGCTACGTCTACGGCGGAGAAGAATCGTCCTTTTTCGATGTGCTTAGTCCGATTCTCGTCGGGTTCTTCGTCTTCTTTTTCGTATTTCTGATCTCCGGAATCGGACTGCTGAGGGAGCGCACGACCGGCACGCTGGAGCGGCTCATGTCCACGCCGATTCGCAGGGGAGAGGTGCTGACGGGCTATTTGGCCGGATACGGCATTTTCGCCGTCATCCAGACGATCATCGTCGTCATGTACGCCGTGAACGTGCTCGACATTCCGCTGGCGGGCTCGATCTGGAACGTGCTGCTCATTAATTTGCTGGTCGCTCTCGTGGCGCTGTCGCTCGGAATTTTGCTGTCCACGTTCGCTTCGTCGGAGTTTCAGATGGTGCAGTTTATCCCGGTCGTCGTCATTCCCCAAGTGTTCTTCGCGGGCATTCTGCCGCTCGACGGGATGGCCGACTGGCTGCAAATACTGGGAAAGATCATGCCCCTGTATTACGCAGGCGACGCGCTGACCGGCGTCATGTATCGGGGCGAAGGCATCGGGGATATTGTGCCTAATTTGCTCTTTCTGGCTTCGTTCGCCGCCGTCTTTATCGTCCTGAACGCATTGGCGCTGAAGAAATACCGCAAATAAAGAAGGATTGAGATCATGTCGTCCAACAACATTCTAGATCGAATACTGGCTTCCGCCAAGCTGTCGAAGAAGGAGACGGCCAAGCAGCAGCGCATCTTGCGGAGCGCCGTTGACCTGTTCGCGGAGAAAGGCTACGCCAACACGTCGACAAGCGAGATCGCCAAGCGCTCCGAAGTGGCCGAAGGGACGATCTTCCGTCATTACGGGACGAAGGAAAACCTGCTGCTGGCGGTGATCGTGCCTTTTCTGAAGGAGTCGCTCCCGGCGATGGCCCAGGAGGTGTTCGAGGAGGTCAATCCCGCGAAGCAAGCTGGCTTCGGACATTTTCTTCGCGCGATGTTTTTGAACCGGCTGCGTTTTTTCCGGGAGAACAAGGAGATTTTCCGCGTCGTCGTCAAAGAGTTCGTCTATCGGGATGAGCTGCGCAACGAGCTGATGGCGCATATCAACCGGGACATCGTCGTCTACATGTTCAAGGCGATGGATCATTTCAAGGCGCGGGGAGATTTGCCCGACCTGCCCAACGAGCGGCTGCTGAAGCTGATCTTCCCGTATGTGTTCAGCCAGTTCGTCATTCGATTCGCGCTGGCATCCGAAGAGCCTCCCGTCAGCGACGAGGAGGAGGCCGACGCGATCGTCGGGTTCGTGCTGCGGGGAATCGAAGGATACCGGTAACGGAGTGGGGAAAAGAGAAGGGGCAGTTCAAGAGGGAACCCGGCTAACGGGGTGTTGTCTTGAACTGCCCTTTGTTGTGCGTATCACGAACGAGAGCGAATTTCCTGCCGCATGAACAGCAGATAGGTGGCGGCGAACGACAGCGAAGTCTCGGCGATCAGGGCGACGATGTGCGGCCATACGAGCAGCGCGCTCTGGCCGAAGGACAGCGGCGACGAGATTGCGAGATACGCCTGCTCTTGAGTCACGAACGGATTAAGCGTGCGCACGTCCGGCAGCAGCAGCGTGGACGCCGCCTCCTGGAACAGCTGGGCGGGGGAAATCCGCGACAGCAGCGTAAGCAGGTTTTGCGCGTCCATATACCCTTGCACGTCGCTCGGATCGCCCGGCATCAGTGCGTTGCCGATCAGGTTGACGATCATGCCGTAGAACACGAGAAAGAAAATCCACACCGCGATGCCGCTAAGCGCGGAAGTGGCAGCCTGCTTGAATTTCACCGAGAACAGGAGTGACAGGTTGAGCCATAGCCCTACGTAGACCGTCGTAATCAGCAGCATAACGATGACGCGTCCGACCTCCTCCGGAGTCGGCGGATACCCGATCGTGTACAGCCCCGTGCCCATGACCAGAAACCCGAGCGAGTAGACGACGACGGCGATCAGCAGCAGTCCGGCGACAAACTTGGCGACGAGGAAATCGTCGCGATGCACCGGCTGCGACATGACGCGGCTCAGCGTACCTTTGCTCCGTTCCGAATTGACCGCGTCGAAGCCGATGGCGATGCCGATCAGCGGAGCAAGGAAAGAGAGGAACGTCAGGAAGCTCGGCAGGCCGCTCGACGACACCGTAAACATGCTCAGAAACAGGAAGTTGGCGTCCCCGCCGACCGTCTGCGCCCCGTCTTTAAGCGCCGTGACGGCTGTGTACAGCGAACCGATGCAGGCCAGGGTGACGATGCCGAGCAGGATGACGAACCTCCAGCTGCGGATATGTTCTCCGAACTCCTTCTCCACCATGACCCAGAACGGGCTTGCGGCGCGCGGTTCGCGGACGGCGGCGGACGGCGCGTCCGTCTTCCTCCATGTTTTGCCCAGCAAGCCCCGCCATTTGTTAACCCAAGCGCTCACGCGTCTCGCCTCCTTCGAAATAACGGTGGTAGATGTCGTCCAGTCCGTAGCGGAGAGGTCGCACGCCGAACAAGGACGCGCCTGTGGAGATGGCGGTTTTCGCCAGTTCCGCGGTGACATCCGAAGTGCCGGAGACGACGATGGTAACGATGTCGGACGAGCTCAGTCGGGAGGCGTCGGCGAGCTCTGCGCCGACTTTGATTTGCACGTCCGTGACGCCTTCTAAGCCGCGCAGCGCCGATGCGAGCGACTCGCTCCACGGCGAGACGTCCAGCTCGATGCGATACGCCGGCGAGCCGTCGAGCTGGCGGGACAGCGTATCGATGTCCCCCGATGCGATCAGCTTGCCTTGGACGAACAAGCCGACGCGATCGCAAATTTGCTGTACCTGATGAAGGTGGTGGGACGACAGCAGCACGGTGAGCCCTTCGTTGCGGCTCAGGTCACGAATGAGCGCCAGCAGCTCGCGCACCCCCTCGGGGTCGATGCCGAGCGTCGGCTCGTCGAGAATAATTACCCGCGGGTTTTTGATCAGCACGTCCGCCAACCCGAGCCTCTGGCGCATTCCCCGCGAGAAAGTGCCGGTCCGCTTGTACGCGGCCTCCGCGAGCCCGACGCGCTCGAGCAGCGTCATCGCCCGGCTCTTCGCCTCCGGTTCCGGAATGCGGTTAAGATTTGCCGTATAGACGAGATTGTCCAGCGCCGACCGGTCCTCGTAGAACCCGACGTCGTCCGGCATGTAGCCGACTTTCCGCTTGACCTGCATCGGGTTGCGAGTCGCGTCGACTCCGCATACGATCGCTTCGCCCGACACGGGCTCCGTCAAGCCCAGCATCATCAGAATGGTCGTCGTCTTGCCGGCGCCGTTGGGGCCGAGCAGCCCGAAGATTTCGCCCGGATAGATGTTCAGGTTCAGACGGTCGACAGCGGTAAAATCTCCATACGTTTTCGACAGGTTTTTAAGCTGAATGACCGGATCCGCCGCTTCGATCGTAGTCACGTTTACCGCCTCCCGTATTTCCGGAACAGACCGTAAATGCCTGCCGCCACGACAAGGACGATCAGCACGCCGATCCAGCCCCACAGCATGGACGTTTCAACAGTGACGCGGAACATGGCGGAAGCCGTTTTCTCCGGAGAGCTGGCGGTCAGATTGGCGACGTAATCGCCGGCCAGCGCTTTGTCGGAAGCTTTGACGGTGGCCGTGACCGGAACGGATTGGCCTGCCGCGACGGAACGGATCGTCTTCGGCTCGAACGTCACTTCCCAGTTGGCGGGAAGCTGCCCGCTCAAGCTGACGTCGGTAATCTCGGCAGAACCCGTATTTTTGACAACAAGCTCGAGATTGCGCGTCTTGCCGGCGGTAATATCCGCGCTGAGCCGCTCGTCGGCCGACGTGAGCTCAAGTCCGTACGATCCGGTAATGGCGGCTTCCACCTGCGCCTGTGCCGACGTGCTTCCGCTCGCGGCATGGACGACGATCGGATACGTATCGGCGGGAGCGTTCTGGGCAGGGGTGACGTCCAGGCTGATCGATTTCGAGCTGCCCGGCTCGACGTCGACGGACGTGACGTTGCTTCCGCTTACGGAGAACCGTACGTCCCAGCCGGCGGGCGCTTCCGAGGTCAGCGCGTACTGCTGCTTGGAAGCGGTGCGGTTGTCGAGCGTCAGGCTGTACGTGAACTTGGAGTCCGCATGACCCTCGCGGTTAGGTTGGTCGACGGACAGTTCGGATTTGTAGGAGCCTTGCTCCGCCACGTTCACCTTGATCGGAAGCGAGCCGAACTCGCCGGCGTTCAGCTTGAACGAATAGTCGCCTTTGTTGACTTCCAGCGGCACGGTCAAGCTCAGGCTGAGCATCTGGGACTCTCCGGGCTTCACCGAGATTTGCCGGACGCGGTTGCCGCCGGCCGTCAGTTCGAAAGTCCAGCCGAGACTCCCGGTGTCGAACGAGACGTCGGCCGTCCGGATCTCGTCGGAATCGTTGATGACGTCGATCGAATAGTTGAGCTTCTCGCCCGGCGATACCGACAAGTACGTGTACGGTGTGAACAGCTTCAGCAGCGGGGCCGCCGCGGCGAGCGACGCGCCTCCCAGCAGAGCGCCCAGCAGCAGCGCGGCGGCTAGCGCTCCGGATAACGGTGTGGTCAGTTTCTTCATGACAACAATTCCCTCCATAAAAGTGATTTACACCCCTACTACGCGCGATCTCCGCGAATGGATTTAGCCGAAAGTTAAAAAATGGCTTAGAAGAAGCTTAAAGGAAGATAAAAAAATGCCGGGCCGGTTTTCACGCGGCTTTCTTTTTGATATTTTAGGGTCGAAAAGAACGATGAAGCTATGCGCGGAGGTGCGATGAACATGGGCACGATCCCTGGACGGTCGGGGCGCGAGGATCTGTTCGAGCAGTTTGCGCTCATGCGGGAAGGCTCGATGGAGGCGTTCGACCGCTTCTATCGGCAAGCGGCCCCTTTCGTAATGGGAATCGCCGGGAAGCTGCTCGGCGGAGACCGGATGGAAACCGAAGATGTCTGCCACGATGTGCTGTTGACCGTCATTTCGCAGCCGGAGAAATATTGTCCGGAGAGGGGCTCGGTGGAAGCGTGGCTGGCGGTGCTGACGAAGAGCCGGTGCATGGACCGGCTGCGCAAGCGCCGACGGATCGTGCTGGAGCAGCGCGAGGCGCCGTTCGAGCGGCGGCTGGCTTGGGCAGGGGAGGCGCCGCTTCCGGAGCAGCGCGTGCTGGCGAAAATGGAAGGGGAGGCACTCCGGCAGGCGCTGGCTGAGCTGGACGGCGAGCAGAGGCGGACGCTGTCCGAGGTGTATTATGGCGAACGCACGCGCACGGAGCTGGCGGAAGCTTGGCGGATTCCGGTCGGGACGGTCAAGTCGCGAGTGCGATACGGTTTGAACCATCTGCACAAGGCGATGGAGCGTCTCGGTTGGTCGAGCGGTCCGAAAGGAGGGGGCTAAGATGATGGGCAGAGATTGCGGCATCCCGGACGAACGCTGGATCGACTACCATCTCGGCAAGCTGGCCAGAGCCTCCTCCGAAGCGATGGAGCGGCATGCGGAGAGCTGTTCCGCCTGCCGCAGCAGCTGTAAGCGTTGGGAAGATCTGCTCGGAACGGCGGCAGGGGACGAAGACATTGGCGATCAAGCGGTGGCAGCCGAACGCGCGGAGGAGCCGACGGATTCGGGGATGTATCGTTCGCTGCGTCGGCGGATGGCGGTGCGGGCTTTCTTGCGCCGGGCGAAGCGAAGACCTGGAAGACTGGCGGCCGCTTGCGTCTGCGCGGCGCTGCTCGCGACGGCTTCGGTCGGGTTGCTCCGATACTCGGCAGCTTCTGAGCAACCGGCCGCGACCCTCGAAGCGGAGCACTACGCACGGTTGCACGTGCCGGAAGGGGCGAGGCTGATGGAGCTCCCGGGCACCCGCGTCATCTCCGCGCCGGATATGGCCGCGTGGCCGTCGTCGCCGTCCTCGATCAAGCCGCGGCAAAGTCTGACGGTCTGGATCAACGCCGACACGGAGGAGCTGTTCGTGCTGATGGAAGGCTTGCTCGCATCGGAAGCGAGCGACGTGCAGGCGTGGGCGGACAGCAGAAGCCGGCTTTCGAATCTGGGCCTGCTGGAGTTCCACAGCGGACAGGGGCATTTGTACTCGCGCTTTCGGGAGATGGCCGCGCTGGAGGCTCTGCGCTTTACAATCGAGCCGAAGGGCGGCAGCGAGCTTCCGACAACTCCGGACAGCGTGCATGTCCGGCTTGCACGCGAGTAGGCTAGAATCGGAGCTGCAGGTATTTGAGCGAAGCCCCTCGGTTATACGGTCTGACAGACCGCTATTCGCCCGCGCTGGGCGAAGCCCCTCAGTTTTACGGTCTGGCAGACCGTTATTCGCCCGCTTTGGGCGAAGCCCCTCAGTTTTACGGTCCTGACAGACCGTTATTCGCCCGCTCTGGGCGAAGCCCCTCGGTTATACGGTCTGACAGACCGCTATTCGCCCGCGCTGGGCGAAGCCCCTCGGTTATACGGTCTGACTGGACCGTTATTCGCCCGCTTTGGGCGAAGCGCCTCAGTTTTACGGTCTGGCAGACCGTTATTCGCCCGCTCTGGGAAGTTTTACGGTCTGGCAGACCGCTATTCGCCCGCTTTGGGCGAAGCCCCTCGGTTTTGCGGTCTGGCAGACCGCTATTCGCCCGTTTGGGCGAAGCCCCTCGGTTTTGCGGTCTGGCAGACCGCTATTCGCCCGCTTTGGGCGAAGCCCCTCGGTTTTGCGGTCTGGCTGACCGCTATTCGCCCGCGCTGGGCGAAGCCCCTCGGTTTTACGGTCTGGCAGACCGCTATTCGCCCGCTTTGGGCGAAGCCCCTCGGTTTTACGGTCTGGCAGACCGCTATTCGCCCGCTTTGGGCGAAGCGCCCAGGTTTAACGGTCTGGCAGACCGTTATTCGCCCGCTCTGGGCGAAGCCCCTCGGTTTTGCGGTCTGGCAGACCGCTATTCGCCCGTTTGGGGCGAAGCGCCCAGGTTTAACGGTCTGGCAGACCGCTATTCGCCCGTTTGGGGCGAAGCGCCCAGGTTTAACGGTCTGGCAGACCGCTATTCGCCCGCTTTGGGCGAAGCCCCTCAGTTTTACGGTCCTGACTGGACCTCTGTCAAGAAAGTGGACACCTTTTAAGCGCATTTAGCTGATTTTTTTGTAATATATGGCCTCAAATCGATCCGGCGATACGTAACCCAAAGAACCATGGATTCTCTTGCGATTGTAAAA